>JANZZV010000003.1:209902-336476 GCA_026419195.1 Fervidobacterium sp. | reverse complement strand
TTGTTCATTTGGAACATCACGTAATTCTTTTGCAGGTGTACCAACGTATATTTTTCTTGGTTTAGCATCTTTTGTGAGGACAGCACCTGCGGCTATAAGGGCATCCTCACCTATTTCTTTGCCAGGCAAGATTGTGGCGTTTGCGCCTATTCTTGCCCCCTTTCTAATTGTCGCTCCTTTGAAGTATTTTTTTCTCTCTTCTGTCCTTCCTAGGAAATTATCGTTTGTGAGTGTAACGTTCGGTGCAATAAAACAGTAATCTTCAATTATCGATATGGCGGTTATATACGCGTTAGTTTCTATTTTGACGTACCTTCCTATTTTTGTTTTGTTTTCCACAGCGACTCCTCTGCCGATGATTGTATATTCTCCAATTTCAACATCTTCTCTTATACTTGCCAGATCACCAACGAATACGTAATCTTTCAACGTTGCGCCGCGGTATATGACACAGTTTGCACCAATTGTTACGTATTTTCCAATTTGCAACGGGGGTAATTCTTTTTCTTCTGTCACGGCTGAGGCAGATGCTTTAAACGGTTTTTTTCCTAAGACTGTGTTGTCACCTATTATGCAACCTTCCTGAATAAACGTATCTCTTCTAATTACAACATTGTGTCCGATGGTAACATTATCTTGAATTGTAACGTTGTCTTCGATTACGACGTTTTCCCCAATAACTACGTTTTTACCAATTTTTGCTGTGCTTGATATCATCTAAACTACCTCCTTTGTTGGAGACTTAATTCAAATTATACCACAATTTTTATGATATAATTATCTTGCTTGGAATTTCTTAAAAGGGGTGTTTTACTTGAAGGTTGTATCTTTAGTAGGTGCAAGACCTCAGTTTATAAAAGAAGCAGTTTTGCACAGAGAGTTTGAAAGGTTACATGTGAATGAGATATTAGTCCATTCTGGACAACATTACGATGCTAATATGTCTGATGTGTTTTTCGAAGTTCTGGGGATTAGAAAACCTGATTACTTTCTCAATGTTGGGTCAGGTAATCATGGCGAAATGACTGGAAAAATAATGATTGAGTTTGAGAAGGTAGTAATAAGAGAAAAACCTGATTTTATCATTGTGTATGGTGATACCAACACTACTTTAGCAGGTGCACTTGTTGGTGCAAAGCTAAAGATTCCAGTAGCCCATGTTGAGGCTGGAATCAGACAAGAACCGAAAGATATGCCCGAGGAGATTAATAGAGTTGTGACAGACCATGTTTCAAAAATTTTGCTGTGTCCAACACAACGGGCAGTCGAAAATCTTGCAAGAGAAGGTACAAAAAAAGGTGTGTATTTTGTTGGTGATGTTATGTACGATTTATTCTTGATTATGGAGAAAAATTTCAGGTTCGATGTTTTCAGTGAACTTAATTTGTCTGAAGGAGAGTATGTTCTTGTAACCTTGCACAGAGATTTTAACGTGGATAGCAGGGAAAGGTTATTAAGTATTCTAAGTCAGATTTCAATGATAAGCAAGGCGAAAACAGTAGTCTTTCCGGTTCATCCAAGGACAAAAAGGAGGATAGATGAGTTTGGATTATGGTTTTTGTTGGATTCCGTTGTTCTGATACCGCCTGTGGATTATCTAAATTTGATGGGTTTAGTTAAGAATTCATGGAAGATAGTTACAGATAGTGGAGGGTTACAAAAAGAAGCGTATTTTGCTGGGAAACAGGCGGTAGTAGTAATGCCAGACACAGGATGGAAAGAGTTGGTTGAAACCGGTTGGAATGTATTGTGCGATGAGACTAATATGTATGAAAAGGTTTTCGAGAGTAGTCAAAAGAAGTACCCTGCTGGTATGTATGGTACTGGTGATGCAGCAAGAAAAATAGTTGATGTTCTTCTAAATTTCAAGGAGGGATAAGTAATGAAGGTGGTTATCTTAGCTGGTGGTAGCGGCGAAAGGTTTTGGCCATTGTCAACAAATCAAACGCCGAAACAGTTTTTGAAATTATTTAGTGATAAAAGTTTAATTCGTGAGACATTTGATAGAATAAATTATTTTGTTAGTTTAGAGGATATTTTTGTTGTAACAAACGAGGTTTATGCAAAACAAACGTACAATGAACTTTCCGAACTTCCAAAGGAAAACGTCTTGCTTGAACCTCTTAAAAAAAATACCGCTGCAGCGTGCACTTTTGCTACGTTGAAAGCAAGCTATGGGGAGATTGTTTTGGTTGTTCCAGCTGATCACTATATACCAGATAAAGAAGCGTTTTGGAATTCGGTTAAAGTAGGTATGGAGCTTCTAGAAAAGCAAGATGGTATAATAACTTTTGGTATTGTTCCAACGAGGCCGGAAACGGGATATGGATATATAGAAGTTGATGCTGATATTTCTGAAAATGTAGCAAGAGTAAAGAGATTTCACGAAAAACCACGTTACGAAGTCGCAGTTGATTATCTTGAATCGGGAAATTTCTTTTGGAACAGTGGTATGTTTATGTGGAAGAAAGAGTATTTTATCGATCAAATGATGAAACACGCACCTAATGTTATAACTCCTTTTTTAAACTCTGACAGTATATTTGAGATATATGAAAAAGTTCCATCGATAAGTATAGATTATGCTTTGATGGAAAAGGCTGATAAGATTTTTGTTGTTAAAGCTCAATTTTCCTGGTCGGATGTGGGTAACTGGAAAAGTTTGGAGGAAATAGGCGTCAAAAATAGTGATAGGTCAGTGGTGATTGATGGTGAAAATGTGTTTGTCAAGTCTACTAAGCCCACTATTGTTATTGGTGTAAGTGATATTGTTGTTGTTGAAACAGAAAATGGTATACTCGTGGCTGATAAAAAGGACTTAGAAAAGATAAGAGAAGGTATTAAAAAGCTTAGTGTGTAATTATATTAAGGTGGTGAATCTATGCAGAAAGTAGCTTTGATAGCCCACGATAAGAAAAAGCTCGATCTTGCCATGTTTGTAAAAGAATGGAAAAAAGTTTTCGAAAGATGTCAGCTTTATGCTACTAAATCCACGGGTACAATTATTGAAGAAAAGATAGGACTGAAAGTAAATAAATTTGAGTCTGGACCTTACGGAGGTGACTTGCAGATAGGCTCAATGATAGTTAATGGTGAGATAGATTTTGTTATATTTTTACGCGATCCGCTAACTGCTCAGCCGCATGAACCAGATGTTAGTGCACTTCTCAGAGTTTGTGATGTGCACAATGTTCCTCTAGCTACTAACCTTGCAACCGCCGAGGCTCTTGTTCTTGAAATAGAAAAGAAGATAATACAGGAATCGGAAGGCGTTGAAGATGGTTAATAAAGATGGCTGGATAGTTCTAATTTATTTTTTGTTGTTCCTTTTTCTTTCATGGAAAGTGCCGTTTGTTGTTGGGGCGCTTGTTCTTGGTTTTTATTTTTCCATTGTACTGAGTGTCCCCTACGACCTTGTGGTGAAGAGAACAGGAAAAAAATGGATTGCTATAATAGTGTACGTTTTCGTAATTTTTCTTTTTTCTTATTCGATAATCTCTTTTGTTCCAACGACTGTAGAACAAATCCAAAATATCTTTGAAAATACAAAAAACCTTAGAACTGGTAGTCACTTTCCAAGTTGGCTTGTTAGTTTGTTAAACGAATTAAAATCGAATGTAACATCGATAATGCTTAGCATTTTAAATAAAATCTTGAGTGTTCTTCCTTCTTTAATTTCGATGGTTATGCTTTTGGTGGTTACGTTAGTCGGTATAGAGAGTATAAAGGAACATTTTAAGGATAATCTCCAATTTTTCTTTATTGATCAACCAAGTTATGGTGAAAGATTTTCGTATGAGTTTTTCAAAGGTGTAAGAACGTATATCAGAGGACAAGTGCTTGTTTCGTTAATCAGTGCTGTACTTGTTACCATTGGTTTGTTTTTCCTAAACATCCATTCTGCTATTGCACTTGGTGTTTTGATGTTTCTTGGAGGTTTTTTCCCATTTGTGGGGCAAGTTGTATCGGCTGTGCCTATGTACCTATTGGCTATCTCAACTGGTGGTTTAAGAAAAGTTGTACTTTTAACAATTATTTTGATTATTGTCAATCAACTTGAATCATGGTTTTATGGTCCAAAAATACAGGGAAATAATCTTAAGTTGCATTGGTTCGTTATCTTAATTTCGATATTTATTTTTACGAGCTTGATAGGTTTTGCTGGAGTGTTAATTGCACTCCCTATTTTGATTTTTTTAAGAACCTATTGGAAATATTATTTGAAAGGTGATGTTAAGGAGTAATTAGTATGGTTGATAAAAATGTGATAGTGTATACAGATGGTAGTTTTAAGAATGGTTTAACTTCATGTGCAGGTATAATAAAATCTTCAGATTCAAAAGTGATAGAAGAATTCCAGTTTGCTCTCACTTCTAAACTTGCGATTCATAGAAATGTTTCAGGAGAGATACTATCGGTCATGTACGGTATATATTCTTCTTTTAAGCAAGGTTTTTTACGCTTGGACATTTTTCATGATTACGAGGGACTTTATAAGTGGATTTCTGGAGAATGGAGTGCTAATACAAAGCTTACAAAATTTTACGTAACTTTTGTAGAAGAGTATATTAAAAAAGGAATGAGTATAAACTTCTTGAAAATAAAAGCGCATCATAACAATTCACTTAATAATTATGTTGATAGACTTGCAAAACAGGCTATAGATAAGAAAATCACGAAAGGCTTTTTTATTGAGGAGTTTTTGGAAAAATTGAAATTAGAAAATTTACTTTAACCCGAGAGCGACCGGTATATTTCTTGGAGAACCGTTTGTTACATATCTATTTGAGTATACCATTGATGTTGAACCACCACCATCGAGCATCATCGCAGATTCGTATCCCTTAGACAACAAAAACTGAGCAGCCTCGTCGAAATTCATACCAGCAGCGTTAAAGCCTTCTATAGTTATTAGATGCACCTTTCCTTCTTTAACAGCGATTATCGTCCTGTCTGTTCGTGTTGTTGGAATACCTCCGCCGTATCTAAGTTTCTCTTCGTTTGCATCAGATATTATTTTTCCTTCTTGAATAAGTAAAGGTCCTGCTCCAACAGCATTTTTAATTTTAAATCCGTTGTCTGTGTACAGTTCAAGTGATACAGTAAGACCTATGACGTTTGTGCGGAAGAATTTTTTTCTTATCTCGTTACTCATCATAATAACCATAGAATTCGAAGGGACGTATTGCACATAGCCTTCAGAATATATTTTGTTGTTTTTCACAACAAAATATGTCTTGGAAATGTCTTTTGGAATTGAAAGAGCAAACTCATAAGTGTATAGGTTTACCTCTCCAAGTGCTTTGGTATTAACACCTTTCACAAGCAAGAGTATTTCCCCAATTCTTATTGTTATATCAACATAGTTTTTCCCTATGAAAACTTTGTTATCAGTTGTTTGAATGAACATGGGTCTTAGTCCATATCGATGTGATAGAACTCTACCATTAGCTATAACTATATCTATTGGTAAACCTGTTGCTGGATCAAAGTAATTCGCATTGACTCCGTGTTGAAAACCGTTTTCAGAGAGTATGTTGTTCAACATTGAAGTACTACCGATACCCTTTTTTGGTATTAAAGGCACAATATTAACATACTTTGGATCGGCTATCAGATAGTTTACGATAAACGATCTACCTGCAAAGTTTTCCACTTTTTTTGAATATTCTATTTTCTTAGTTAATGGTGTGAGCCTTACGATAATATTCTTATCGTATAACAATACGTCATAATCTTCAAGCTGCTTTGAAAGACTTAAAAGGACCGTACCGTTTGACTTAGACACATTTATCCCATTTGAAATATTTTTCGGCATATCTGCCGGTGTTATTTTTACGATTAGCGTTCCGTTTGAGTAGTTCACATCGAATAGTTCCTCTGATAATTCAGATGTTGTTGAGATAATTAATTCGTCCTCGTCATATTTTACAGAGGAAATGGAGATTGGCTTATCAAAAAAAATTTCACCGATCTTAGATAATTTAAGGAAACTTACAATAATTTCTTGTTTAACTAATAGGTTACCGTTTGTGAACAAATAGGCGTTGGGTATGTACTGCTCAAAATCTATTAGAACATCTCCATCTGAACCGACGATGAGCTTTCTGTTGTATATCAAATAAATTTTTCCGTTTTTCACTATGTTGAAACCCATGTCTCTTAATTGTTCTTCTGAAAAATAGCCGTTTTTTGGTGTGAAGACTTTGTTATTTATTAAAAAAATCTGCGCAACTGTGACTGTTGCAGTTATTAGTGTTATTATGAGACATATGATAAAGTACAACTTTGTTTTTTCCACCGCTCCGCCACCCCAATTTCGACTTTTTTCCTAATTATTATATCATACCATAAGATATTTTTCCAGATTTGAATCGAATTTAAAGTAAAATTAAAATAAAAAAGCGGGCTGACAAATAGTCTACAAAGCCCGCTTCGATTTTTACATTCTGCTCTTATTGTATTACACCGAGTATTAAAGGTTTTAACATGGGTTTTTGATTGGATATCCTGTAACTTTCTTCGAGTAAGCGTATTGCTTGATCAAGTTCACTTTTTTGGCTGATGTAAAGCTTTGCTAAAGTATCTCCGTGACGTACATAATCACCTAGCTTTTTACATATTTCGATTCCCACACTATGATCGATCGTATCTTCTTTTGTCTTTCTTCCACTGCCAAGATGATTACAAGCAATACCTATTTTTTCAGTGTCGATTGCACTTATGTATCCTTCTTTATTTGCCTTAAATTCCACTAAGGTGGTTGATATTGGCAAAATTTCTAATGGCCTGTCAACAACCTCTGAGTTGCCATTTTGATATTGAACAAGCTGTCTAAATTTTTCTAAGGCTGCTCCGCTTTTTAGCGCGTTTTCCGACATCTTTAAGCATTCATCGAACGAACCCTTCTCTGCCAAATAACACATCCATGCTGATAAGTTGATACAAAGTTCTGTGAAATCCTCAGGGCCTTTTCCTTTAAGTGTTTCTATTGCTTCCAGTACCTCAAGGGAATTTCCTATCATCTTTCCAAGTGGTACATCCATGTTTGTTAGAACAGCGACAGCCTTTTTTCCATGAGATTTAGCTATTCCTACCATCGCTTGTGCAAGTTGTGTGGCTTGTTGTATGGTTTTCATAAAAGCACCGCTACCTACTTTTACATCAAGTACGTATCCATCAGCTCCACCAGCAAGTTTTTTGCTCATTATGCTTGCAGCAATTAGTGATACCTCATCTACGGTTGCTGTTGCATCTCTGAGTGCGTATATCTTTTTATCTGCTGGTACAAGGTTAGCTGTTTGACCTATTATAGCTATGTTTATTTTTTTCACGTTTTCAAAAAACTCGTCTTCGCTAAGTGAAGTTCTGAAGCCAGGAATTGATTCAAGTTTATCAATAGTACCTCCAGTGTGTCCAAGCGCTCTTCCAGACATTTTTGCGACAGGTACCCCAAGTGAGGCAACGATAGGCCCCACAACTAACGTTGTTTTATCCCCCACTCCACCTGTGGAATGTTTGTCGATCTTTATTCCTGGAATAGATGACAAATCAACTTTATCACCAGAATTTGCCATAACTTCTGTGAGAACAGCACGTTCTTCATCATCCATATGTCTGAAATAAACGGCCATCAAGAATGCTGCCATCTGGTAGTCAGGTATCTCACCTTTTACGTAACCATTTACTATGAATTCTATCTCTTCTCGTGTGAGCTTTTCACCATTTCTTTTTTTTAGTATCACGTCGTAAGCTCTCATTTCATTTCCCCCTTAGAGCGTTGAGTAATAGCTTTTTCGATGGGATACTTGTCAAAATAAACCCTAAATATCGTTCCTTCACCTACTTTACTTTCAAAATTTATAATTGCTTTGTGTTTTTCTGCGATCATTTTCACTATTGAGAGTCCAAGACCCGTACCACCAACTTTTCTACTTCTTGCTTTGTCTACTCTGTAAAATCTTTCAAAAAGTCTTCGTTGTGCATCTTCTGGGATGCCAGGACCGGTGTCACGTACTTCAAGTACAACCTTATCCTCTTTTTCGTAGCATTTCACGAATACTTTCTTCTCACCAGAATCTTTAATCGATGTATATTTAACAGCGTTGTCAACTAAGTTAAGGGATAATTGCACTAATCTGTCAAAATCACCGTAAACAACTAATTGGCATCCACATTCTGTGTTCAGCTCTACTCCGTAATCTCCAGCTAATGGCTCAAGGATGGTCATAACTCTTTGTATAACGTTACACAAATCAACCTCTGTAAAGTTAAACTTTGCATCTCCGGATTCTAGTTTTTCTAAATCAAGTAGGTCGTTTATCAATCTTGTCATTCGCGCTGATTCACTCTCGATTATGCCGAGAAATCTTCTGACAAGTTCCTTGTTTGATAGATCATCATCTAAAAGGGCTTCAGCATATCCATGTATAGACGTAAGTGGTGTTCTCAACTCGTGGGAGACATTTGATATAAATTCTCTTCTCAACCTGTCAAGTTGTTTCTCTTTTGTCGTATCGTGCAAAACGATAATATATCTTTCACTTTCCTGATCAAATTTTATAGGTACTATCTTTGCATCGTAATATCTTGTTTCTCCACCGGTAGATATAGTTACATCACCACTTTGAATTTCTCCACTTTCAAGTGCTTTCTCAAACATTTCAAG
Organism: Fervidobacterium sp.; assembly: GCA_026419195.1. Taxonomy (NCBI): domain Bacteria; kingdom Thermotogati; phylum Thermotogota; class Thermotogae; order Thermotogales; family Fervidobacteriaceae; genus Fervidobacterium; species Fervidobacterium sp. The sequence goes on along the minus strand of JANZZV010000003.1, from coordinate 327,808 downwards.
TAAATGATAGTTCTCAACCACATCATAAACCTTCCTACCTTCTACGCCTGGTCTTGTTACATCCCTGCCTGCTATGTTTGCAAAGGTAACGACACCATCTCCCCTGACGATGATAATCGGGTCGGTAATGTTATTTAGGATTGTAAATATGTTTTTTCTTTCTCTTTCACTTTCAGAAATTCTGTCTTCGAGTTCTTGTAATCTTTTTCTTATTTTCTCATAGATATATAAGGGAGGCGAACCTATCTCCTCCCCTATTGTTATAGCTATTTTATTAAGATATTTGCTAAAGATGTTAACTGACCTTTTGTATATTACAAACAATATGAAAAATATAATTGCGGCTATAGAAGATAGAATTGAAAATATTATCATTTTTTGATTATTCTTCCTTTCCTGGGTCTCTGAACTTGTATCCTTTACCTCTGACTGTTACCACGTATCTTGGGTTGGAAGGATCTTCCTCGATTTTTGTTCTCAGCCTTCTTATATGAACATCCACAGTGCGTGTGTCACCAAAGTAATCATAACCCCAGAGTCTATCAAGTAATACATCCCTTGAAAAAACCTTGCCTTCGTTCTCTGCTAAAAATCTTAAAAGATCAAATTCAAGGGGTGTTAGACTTACTTTCCTACCTTTCACCCTCACTTCGTACTTATCTATATCGATTTCAAGGTCTTTTGCAACTATTTTCTTTGGTTTTTCTTCTTTTACAACCGTTCCAAGTTGCATCCTTCTGAAAACTGCCCTTATTCTCGCAAGCAATTCTCTAACGCTAAATGGCTTGACTATGTAATCATCCGCTCCAAGTTCGAGCCCCAAGACTTTATCAAATTCTTCTCCCTTAGCACTTAAAAAGATAACAGGTGTGAGTTTGTGTTTATCGGTAGCTCTTATCGTTCTTACAAATTCAAACCCATCCATATTCGGAAGCATAATGTCAACTATAAACATGTCGATATCTTTTTCTTTAAGCTCCTGAAGTGCTTTTTCTGCATCTTCAACAGGTACAATATCGTAACCTTCTTTTTGTAATGTAAAACTAACCAATTCCAAAATCTCAGGTTGATCGTCGATGATCATAATCGTCTTTTTAGCCATTTATAAAACCTCCTTAAATTAAGATTGTCTTCTTTTACAATTATATCACCGAAAGTTACCTTTTGTCAAAGAGTTTTTTTGTCTGGTTTATCAAAAGTTACGTGTAACATTGTTAAATTTTTGTTTTTAAAAAACAAAAAGGGCAAAAATCTCTTCTTAAACTACAATTTTTGCCCTTTTTGTTTTTTTAGCCGAACGAAAATATTTTGAAAAGCTAAATTCTTCTGAAGGCGTCGAGCACAGCTTCTGCCACAGCTCTTTCAAAGTTTCCATCATTAATGGCAGTTCCTATGATGCTTTCTTCAATGCCGTTATACTGTTTGGTGATATGAACAAGTACATATTTTTTGCCAACAAAATAAACCTCCGCAACGTCGTCGAAAGATAATGCAAAATCGTGAACCTCAGATAGAGCGTTAAGAACTGCGTTGCCAACAAGTTTTGGTAGATTTCTTGTAGTTTTCGGTCCGGAAAATTCTCCATAGAATTCTTCTTCGCCGTGTTCTATTGTAACGGTTACTCTGAGATTTCTTTCATCTATGTTTTCTATCCTCAAATTAGAGAGTTGATACGGTAGTACTTTTTGAACTTTGATATCACTTTCAATTTGTGCTATTGAAATGATTTTTCTGTCAAGTCTTATACCGGTGCTTGCGAGAACAACAGTTTCTATATCCCTAACAAGTTGTTTTGGGCTTTTATCGCTAGATGTAATTATATGAATTTCATGCAAATTTGAGCCATCACCTACGATTTTAACAGCCTTTACCCCTGGTACCCTGGATATTAATTCTTCCATTTTTGAAACTTCTAAAGTAGGCATGCAATCCTCCCCTTTTGGAATTAAAACTATTAAAGTTAAAACATTTATAGGCTTTCTTACATTTTGGTATATATGTTCCCAAATTCATGGAATATTATACCACCTTTTTGTTATTTTTCAAAAATTGCGATTTTTGCTATAATATTTTAGAATAAGAGAACTTAGCTTGAAAAATAAAAAGAAAAGGGTGGTTTACGTGGGAAGGCTAATTTTTGGTACAGCTTACGAGGGTATGTTAAGATTATCGGCAATTGATTCAAGAGATATTGTTGATGATTTAAGAAACAGGCATAAACTGGGATACCTTCCAACGGTTGTACTTGGTAGGCTTGTTACAGCCAGTAGTTTAGTTATACCTTGGCTTTCTGAGAGAGAGGTGATAACTTTCCTTATCTCCTCAACAGGTCCAGCTGGTAATGTTGCTAGTCAGGCGAATGCCAAAGGTACAGTTAGAGGTTATATAAGTAATACCAATTTCGAGCTTGAACCAAACTCGCTTGGTAAATTCGATGTAAAGAATGCAATAGGTAAAGGTGAGCTGACGGTTGTAAGAGATATTGGATTAAAATATCCTTATGTTTCAAAAGTGCCAATTATTTCCGGGGAAATTGCCGAGGATATAGCATATTATTATACTAAATCAGAACAATTACCATCCGCCTTTGCATTAGGTGTTTTGATGGATGGGAATGGAGTGGTGAGTGCTGGTGGTATAGCTGTACAAATTCTTGATAAAAACCTTTCATATAGTATTGTTGAAAAAATTGAGGAAAGACTGAAAGATTTCTCAGTAAGCTCAATGATGAAAAATAATTCGTTAGAAGATATTGTAAGGTTTGTTCTAAATACTGATGCTATACTATTTGAAGAAATGAATGTAGTTTTTGGGTGTAACTGTAGCAGGCAAAAAGCGTTTGAATCGTTGAAAGTTCTTGATATAAGTGATATTTACGAACTAATTGCAGAAGCTAAAGCGGAAATAACTTGCAAATGGTGTGGTAATCAATATGTTTTTGAAAAAGACGAACTTCAAAAAATTCTTGAAGACAAAAGAAAAAATCAATGATAGATATGAATTAGTTTTTTTATTAATTCGCTTGCTTGCTTTTCGTTTCCCAGAAGATACGTTTCCATTATTTTTTTTACGTAATCTTCTATTTCCTCTATGGATAATTTCGTAATGTTGTAACTTATTCGACTTATCTTTGGATGTGATGTTTTCTCTGGTTTTTCAAAGCTGTAAAATAGTTCTTCTTCAAGTTTTTCACCAGGCAATGCACCGGTATATTTAATTTCTATATTCTGTTTTCCCATAATTTTTGCAAGTGATTTTGCTACTTGTTCAACAGGAATCTGTTCACCCATATCAAGTACAAATAATTCTTTACCTTTTGAAAATGCACCGGCTTGTATAACGAGCGAAACAGCTTCAGATATACTCATCCAATACCTTTTCATCCTCGGGTCTGTGATAGTAACAGGCATCCCTTGTTCTATTTGTTTTTTGAATTTCCATAGCACACTGCCTCTACTACCTATAACGTTTCCAAACCTCACAATGGAAAAGTACGTTTGACAACTATCGGGAATCGAGAGTAGGTAGATCTCTGCTATGCGCTTACTCATGCCCATGTAAGAAGAGGGGTTAACTGCCTTATCAGTGGAAATAAAAACGAATCTCTCAACTTGGTGTTTGCACGATATCTTCGCAAGGTTTATCGTTCCAAGTACATTAACTCTTAGTGCCTCGTAAAGATTTGATTGCATAAAAAATACGTGCTTATGAGCTGCTGCATGAAACACAATTTCTGGTTTCAGCTGTTCAAAAATTTTTTCAATATGTTTTTCATCGGATACATCGGCAACCACTGGCTGGATGTCAAGCTGAGAATAGTCTGATTTTAACTCGTTAAATATTTCGTAAATGCTGTTTTCTCCTCTTCCAAGAATTATAAGTTTTTTTGGTGAAAATTTTGAAACTTGCCTTGCTATTTCAGAACCTATGCTTCCACCAGCGCCAGTGATAAGTACAGTTTTCCCTGATATGTACTGACTGATAGATGAGATATCCACGTCAACAGGCTCTCGACCTATTATATCCTGGATGGATATTTCTCTCAAATCACTGATCGTTGGTTCTTTGTTTAAAAGCTGCGATATGGAGTGAAATGTTTTAATACTTATCCTACTTGTGTCTACATTTGACACTATTTTGTTCATAAGCTCTTTTGAAGCAGATGGAATTGCAACAATCAATTCTTCTATTTCAAGTGTTGGTAGGTAGGTATTTATACTATCAATCGAACCAAAAATCTTTACTCCGGCTATATATCTACCTATTTTTGTCGGATCGTCATCAAAGAATGCAACCACATAACCATAATTTGTGCGCTTTATTTCGTTGAGTAATAATACACCAACATCACCTGCTCCTATAATCCCTATACGTTTTCCGCTTTTTCTTCTCCAGTTTATAAAAAATTGGTAAAATAACCTTGCACTTACAAGTAGGAAGTAACTTCCAAGAAAAGTAAGCATTCCAACTGAACGTGGTAAAGAAGCAACGTGCGAAAAATAAATTATCATCAAAGTAAAAGCGTAACCAAAAAATAGCCCCCTCAGAAGTACGATAAACTCCTTGGGGGTAGCATAACGCCATATTATTTTGTAAGTACCATTCAGTATATTTGACATTATTGTAACTGCGATGAGTATGTAAACTCCTTTTGAAAATTTCGACATTTCTTTGAAGTCAAAACCAAATCTCACAAACAGTGCATTTAAACCGGCAAGGATAAGTAGTAAATTATCGATTAAGAAAAGCCAAAAGTTTCTTTTATTTAGTACTATAGGAAATTTGGTGTTTTCTTTCAAATTTCTGGTGCACCTCCGGGTATGTAATCTACCTTAGCTCCAAGTTTTCTGAATTTCTCAACAACATTTTCGTAACCTCTAAAGATATGCTCCACATGTGTTACTTCTGTCTTACCCTCAGCTGATAGCCCAGCGATAACCAGCGCTGCTGTTGCTCTCAAATCTGTTCCCATAACTGTTGTGCCTTGCAATTTTTCGACACCGTTTATGAAAACTGTATTTTCAATTATTTTCATATCTGCCCCCATTCTGACAAGCTCACCAACGTGTGCGAATCTGGTTTTGAATACATTTTCCGTTACTGTACTTGTTCCTTGCGCTAAGGATAGGTAAACTATTATCTGTGGTTGCAAATCTGTCGGAAAACCTGGATAAGGTAATACGTTTATATCACAACCTTTCCATCTATGCCAAGTCTTCAACTCTACTTCATTTTTTCCTTTTTTCACAATTGCGCCCGTTCTTTCTAGGGTAAACCAAAGCGCATCAAGATGCTCTGGAACGATATTTTTTATCAATCCATTTCCTCCTGTTGAAAGTATACCAATAGCATACGTTCCTGCTTCTATTCTGTCAGGTATTATTGTATGCTCACAACCGTGTAATTGCCTTACACCTTCAACAATTATTTTACTTGTACCAGCGCCCGAAATTTTTGCTCCCATTTTGTTGAGTAGGTTTTGTAAGTCAACTATTTCTGGTTCCATTGCAGCATTTTCTATAATTGTTATACCAGGAAGTATAGCTGCTGTACTCATTATGTGTTCTGTGGCACCAACGCTGGGAAATGGTAGATATACAGATGTTTCTTCGTCCTTTTTTCCACGTTTTGCAAGAATTTCGCCATGATCGTAAGTGATCTCAAAACCTAATCTTTTCAGACCTTCAAGGTGGAAATCAACGGGTCTAACCCCTATAGCACAACCTCCTGGTAACGGTGTGCTTGATTCGCCCATCAATGCAGCTATCGGTCCGAGAACGTTAAAAGAGGCTCTCATCTTTCTAACAAGATCATACGGTACATGCGTTGAAAGAATCTTACCTGAAATTTTTACTGTACCACTTTCTTTGTTAAAAAAGACATTCTTGCCAGCTGTTCTTAATATGTCTATCATTGTTTCTACATCAGATAAAACAGGAACCTTATGTAGTACCACTTCTTCATCGGTTAGCAACGTAGCAGCAAGAAGAGGTAAAGCTGAATTCTTCGCTCCCGAGATTTCAACCTCACCATCCAAAACACTTCTTTCGACAATTATTGATCCCATACGCGTTATACTCCTTTACTCTTTTGATTACTCTACTTTCTTTACAAGTTCTTCTATGTTTGTTGAGTCATCAGGATAATTGGAAATTTTTACTGATGCTGGAATATTGTGAAGTGCTAATGCATTTTCTATTCTTTCTTTAACCTTTTGGCTATTCTCTTTATTCACCTCTGTGAGAAGTATCATGAATTGATTTTCTGAAGTTCTTCCAACACTATCAAGAGGAACTCTGACGAGTTCTTTTAAGAGCTTACCTGTGCTTAAAAGTGCTTGTTCTTTTTCGATTTGTTCCATCTTCTCAAAACCATCAATTGTAACCGTAATTAATGCATATCCAAAATTTTCTTCGAACGCCTTTTGATGGTAGTAAGATAGTAATTTCATCATATGTTCTTTCGAGTACACCCTGGTAAGAGGATCTATCATTCTTCTTGTTCCAACATCTTTTATGAAGTCATCAAAAACTTCAAACTGCTTTTTCATTATAGAAGAATATTCGTTAAGTAACATCTCAAGTTCTGATTCTCTCATTCTTAATCTGAAAATTTCATCTTCGAGTTCTCTAACTTTTTGTAATAATTCTTCGTGAGAAAGTCTTTCATACTCCATGATTAATTCCCCCCGTTCGGTTCATATTTTTCCAAAATAAGAACATATTCTGGGATTTTCGGAATTGACATTTTAAATACACCGTTTTGATATTCTCCAATAGAAAGTCCAAATGATTTTAACAACTTCCCGTACGGTAGATATTCCGACATATATACTTTACCATCGTTGACAGGACTTGGATCAGGAATTTCAATCCGATAATTGCTATAGTAACCTACAACTTTGACCTTGAAGTTTACATCAGTTCCCTCACTTGACTCTATTGTAACTGGGAACTCCTCCTCCCACCATTTAGATACATATCCCACGCTACCGGTCTTTTTTACAAAACCTATCAACGAACCATCTGTTGCACTAATCACTATCCCCTTTTTTTCTACATTTCTTACGTAGATACCTTTTGAATCTACGCTTAGAACCCTAAGTGCTGTTGGACGAGTATCACCAAATAATGTTACGTTAATAGTATTGTGTTCTTTCTCAAAAACTTGTTCCAGGTTTGTTCTTACGTTGTATAAAGGAGTGGACAACTTATACAATACAGTATGCAAATTCGTTGAAATTAGGTTGTTTGTAAATATATCTAAGAACATAACAAAAATTAGAAATAGAAAAACCAAAGCTAAGATGTTAGTTTTCATTCTACACTCTTCAGCCTCGCAAGTATGTCCATTTTGTCAAGAACCATTCCGGCACCTTTAGCAACACAACTCATTGGATCATCAGCCCTGGTAACCTTTATACCTGTTTCCTTTTCAAGTAATTCACATATGCCTCTGAGTAAGGAGCCTCCACCGGCAACTACTATCCCTTTTTCCGTTATATCGGCAACAAGCTCAGGAGGAGTTTTTTCAAGTGTTGCTTTTGCTGTTTCAACTATTTGCATTGCTGTTGATTTTATGGCTTCTCTTATTTCTCCACCAGTAAGTATCAATTTCTTTGGTAATCCACTTGAAAGTTCTATACCAACCACTTCAGTTTGAAGTTCGTCAAATTCTTTCAATGGATAAACGTTTCCAATTTCTATCTTTACGCGCTCAGCTGTTCGAACACCTATTGTTACTCTGTAGATTTCCCTTACATATTGGATTATGGCTTCATCAAATTCGTCACCTGCAATACGTGAAGAATTTGCTGTTACGATTGAACCGAGCGAAATCACAGCTGCTTCAGTTGTTCCACCACCTATATCAATTACCATACTTCCTTGCGGTTCCTCAACGGGTAATCCGGCTCCGATTGCAGTTGCCATCGGTTCTTCTATAAGAAAAACCTTTTTTGCACCTGCTTCTTTACCAGCTGTGAGTAAAGCTCTACTTTCAACTTCGGTAACTCCATAAGGAACGCCTATTACTACTCTTGGTCTGAATAAGGAAAATTTCTCCTGTGCTTTGCCAATAAAGTATGTAAGCATAGCGAGTGCAACATCATAGTCAGCGATAACACCATCTTTCAAAGGTCGTATGGCTTGTATGAAAGAAGGTGTTTTACCTATCATTTTTTTTGCTTCTACACCTACTTTGATTATCTCATTTGTTTCGGTGTTTATAGAGATTACCGATGGTTCATTCAAAACTATCCCTTTTCCTCTTACGTAAACTAATGTATTGGCAGTACCTAAGTCTATTCCGAGATCAGACCTACCAAACATTACTACACTTCCTTTCTAATCATTTTTTCAAAAACTGTCAAAGCTTCTTCCAACTTATCAAAGTACCTACCTCCGGCCTGCGCAAACGTTGTGCTCCCGCCACCACCACCACCGAGTACTTTCGAAACAACCTTAGCTATGTTGCCAGCATGGTAATCAACTGAAAGTTCTTTTGGGACCTTGACGGTCAAGATAATTTTATCATCCATTTTTGAAATAAGTAATACGATTCCTTTAACTCTTTCTGAAACATCATCTGTAAGTTCTTTTAGAATATCTGGTTCAAGTTTTTCAAAGACGGCCGAGACGTAACGAACTTTATCATAGGTTTTAGATAAACTTGCAATTTGTTCCGGATTTATTAGTTTTCTTTTAACTTCGGCTAGTTCTTTCTCTAAGTTTTTCTTTTCTTCTTTCAATTTTTTTACTTTCAGTAAGAGTTCTGATTTTGAAGATTCAAGTTCTTCTTTTAGTAATTCGATAATCTCCTCGTTTTCTCTTAAATAAACCAAAGCATTCGTTCCTGTTAGGGCTTCTATTCTTCTCACACCCGCACTTACTGCAGTCTCGGAAACTATTTTAAATAAGCCTATTTCTCCTGTATTTTTGACATGTGTTCCTCCACAGAGTTCTTCACTGAAATCAGAAACCTTTACAACGCGAACGAAATCACCATATTTTTCTTCAAAAAGTGCAATTGCACCTTCTTTAACTGCTTCATCATAACTTTTAATTTCCGTCTCAGTTGGTATGGCTTTTAATATAACTTCGTTAACTATATTTTCAATACTATCTATTTCTTCTTTCGTTAGTGCCTTGTAGTGAGTAAAATCAAACCTTAATCTTGTTGGTTCAACCAAAGAACCCGCTTGCCTGACGTGTGAACCAAGCACTCTTCTTAAGGCTGCATGTAAAAGGTGTGTTGCAGTATGGTTCCTCATAGTCGATTTCCGCTTGTTTTCATCAACTTTGGCATGTACTTTTTGACCAACTAACAATTTTCCGGTGAGCCTTCCTTTGTGGACAATTATGCCTTCAACAGGTGAATAAACGTATTCGACGTTAAATTGCGCGTTTTCTGCGTATATAATACCAGTGTCGGCAACCTGACCACCTTTCTCTGCATAGAATGGAGTTGTATCAAGTACCAGCTCCACTTCTAAGTTACTCCCTTCTACACTGTCAACAAAACTGTTACTTGAACGTATCTTAAGAATTGTCGCATCTGTTTCAAGCGATTCGTAACCAACGAAAATCACTTCAACGTCAAGATTTTCATATCCAGTCTTTTGTGCAAATTCGATCTCACCTTGAGCTTTTCTTGATCTTTCACGTTGAGATTCAAGATGTTTGTAAAATCCCTCTTCGTCGAGTTCATAGCTATTTTCTTTTGCTATATCTTTTAGAATATCAATTGGAAATCCATATGTGTCGTAGAGTTTAAATGCATCTTCAGCAGAAATTTTACCTGCACTTTGTACAATTTTTTGAACTATCTCTAAACCTTTTGAGAGGTTGTTTATAAATTTAAATTCCTCGCTTTTTATTACATTTTCCGCAAAACCTTGCTTTTCAGCGATTTCAGGATAGATTGTCTTCATTTTATTTACGACACTATCAACGATTTTATACAAAAATGGTTCTCTCGCACCAAGTAACACTCCATGTCTTAATGCTCTTCTTAAAATTCTTCTAAGTACGTATCCTCTACCTTCATTTGAGGGTAAAACACCATCTGCTATCATAAATGTTACCGCTCTTACATGGTCTGCTATAACTCTTATCGAGATATCTTTTGTTTGATCTGATTTGTATGATACATTCAGCACACTTTCGATTCTTTGGATAATAGGTTTAAAAAGATCTGTATCAAAATTCCAGTAGACTCCCTGCATCATGGCAGATATTCTCTCAAGACCAGCACCGGTATCTATGTTCTTTTTGGGGAGTGGATGGAGTTTTCCCTCTTCGTCTTGGTAAAATTCTGTGAAAACAAGATTCCAAATTTCGATGTACCTACCATCTGTATTAGCTGGTGTAGGATCTTGTCCTTCTGGTACAGGTACTTGAATTCCTGTGTCGTAAAATATCTCTGAGCAAGGACCACAAGGACCAGTTGGACCTGCTGGACCCCAGAAATTATCTTCTTTTCCCATACGTACGATCTTTCTTTCAGGAACACCGATGTTTTTCCAGATTTCGTAGGCTTCATCATCGTTTTCGTAAACAGAAACCCAAAGTTTTTCTTCCGGCATTTGCAATACTTCTGTTACAAATTCCCAAGCCCATTGTATAGCTTCTTTTTTGAAATAATCACCAAATGAAAAATTTCCAAGCATTTCAAAGAAAGTGTGATGTCTGGGTGTTCTTCCAACATTTTCTATATCATTTGTTCTCACGCATTTTTGACATGTTGTAACCCTTGTGTACACTGGCTCTACTTTACCCCAGAATATTGGTTTGAAAGGTACCATTCCCGCGACCGTGAACATCAGTTGAGGATCGTCAGGGATAAGAGACGCGCTTGGTAGTCTTTTGTGTCCTTTTGTTTCGAAGAAGCTAAGATAAGCTTCCCTGATCTCTTCACTTGTCATAAATTTCATCCATTTACACCTCCGCAGATCACTTGTACGTTATACTCAAAAGGATATAAATAACAGGGGTTATAAAAAGTAATCCGTCGATTCTGTCAAGCATACCGCCATGTCCTGGCATGAGATTACCCATATGCTTAACGTTATAATGTCTTTTTATAGATGATTCGAATATATCTCCGAAAGTATCGAGTAAACCAGTAACTATAGCGAATGTTATTTTCAAAATTAAATCCAATTGCATGTTGGATTTAAAAACGGTATTAGCTACTAACTGGTAAAAAACAATGTAAATGAACGTACCAAATATACCTCCTACGAAGCCTTCCCAGCTTTTGTTCGGGCTATAGTAACTGCCAAACTTATGTTTTCCAAACAACATTCCAAAAGCGTAAGCAAAGCTATCATATGCCCACGAAATTGTTAGTGTAAGTAATGCCAATGCCGGACCAAATTCATCGTAAATAGGTATAAAAAAAGACAATAAAAACGCTATGTAAATAAGTGCCGTTGAATAAGCAAAATAAACTTCTGTTATAATATCTCGATTTTTCACGCGATTTAAGGCAATTACAATACCCGTAATATAAATAATTGCAAGTAACTCCATAGGATACTTTCTAAAAGTTATTCCATACAATATTGGATAAGTTGTAACCACAGCTGTATAAGTAAAAGATAACCATATGTTGTATTTCTTTATCGTTGTGAAAAATAACTCCGCTGAGCAGATCATAACTATAGCTGCAACAAGACCAACCAAGCTGGTATATGATAAAAAGCACAGAACTACAAATGGTGCAACGATAAACGCACTGATAGTCCTCTGAATGGTTTCTTTTCTCAGATTGCTCGAACTTTCTGCTGTCATTTTATCCCCCCGAAACGCCTATCCCTCTTGGTATATTCGTCTATAGCTTTTTGAAGTTCTTCTTCTGAAAATTCCGGCCACAACAAATTTGAGAAATAAAGTTCGCTGTATGCTATTTGCCAAATAAGAAAGTTACTCACCCGCATTTCTCCTGAAGTACGAATAACAAGATCTGGGTCGGGTATATCCGGTGCGTACAGGTAGTTTCTAAATGTGCTGTCATCTAAAGAATCTATATTTAATTTATCATTTCTTGTATCATCGATGATTTTTTTTACAGCGTCTATTATTTCGTACCTTCCACCATAATTGAACGCCATTATTGCCTGGATTTTACTGTTGTTTTTTGTTTTTTCCTGATAGTACTCACACTTTTTCTTTACAGTATCTGCTAGCTCATCTAAACGCCCGATGAATCTCAGTCTCACATTTTCTTTATGCATTCTCTCATAAAACTCGTCTATTTTTTCCACAAGCAAATTCAATATAAAGTTTACTTCTTCTTTTGGCCTTTTCCAATTCTCGGTGGAAAAAGCGTAAAACGTGGTGTATTTAACACCACGATTTGCGCACCATCTAACCACATCTTCTATCTTATAAGCACCTACGTAATGTCCATATGTTCTTGGTTTACCTTGCCTTTTTGCCCACCGGCCGTTTCCATCCATTATAAAAGCAATATGTTGAATCTGTCCACTTAAGCTCAAAATTCCATTATCTCCTTTTCCTTTTTTTCAAACAGCTTATCAAGTTCGGCTACATACTTATCTGTGATATTTTGTATTTCCTTTTCGAGCCTTTTTTCGTCGTCTTCAGATATCTCTCCATCTTTCTTTTTATCCTTAATTTCTTTGATAATATCCCTTCTTATATTTCTTACCGCTATTTTACCTTCTTCCACTATCTCTTTTGCCTTCTTAACCCATTTTTGGCGTTGTTCAGTAGTAGGTGTCGGAAATGTCAAGCGTATTACACTACCATCGTTAACAGGTGTTAATCCAAGATCACTTGCAAGTATAGCCTTTTCAATCGCACTTAGTAGGTTCCTTTCCCAAGGTTTAATGATTAATTGCCTTTCTTCGGTGGTTACTTGGGCTACTTGAAGGACGGGAGTAGGAACGCCGTAATAATCTACTTTTATTTCCTCTAAAACAGCAGGAGAAGCCCTACCTGTTCTTAAGTGTTTTAGCTCTTCTGAAATCTTCTCAACTGACTTTTTCATCTTATCCTCAGTTGTTTTTATGTACGAATTAACCATAAAGTTTTCCACCTCCGATTCGAGTGTTTTGAATCACTAAACATTTAATTATATCTTATCAATATTACTGACACATATGGCTGTAATACCTTTCATTTGGGATTCTGGGTATACATCGTTCCCACTTTTGAATTTCACGGAGACTGGGCAGTTTAATACCTCTTCTAAACTTTTGATGATTTCTTCTCTGTAGTTTTTAAGTCTTACCGGAGAGATTATAACACAATCTACGGAAGAAGCAAAGAATCCTGTAGAGCTAATATACTTTACTATTTCACACAACATATCAAGGCTTCTTCTACCTTTATTTAATTCATTTTCCGGAAATATTGTTCCAATATCTTTTTTATGTGTTATACCAACGATACTATCTATGATTGCGTGACATAAAACATCTGCATCAGAATGGCCAAATAGACCAAGATTTGATTCAATTTCTACCCCGCCCAACACAAGTTGCCTGTTTTCCACAAGTGGGTGAGTGTCCCAACCTATACCAGTAAATGTTTTATAATCAGAGAGTTTCGAAAGTCTTTTCATCTTCTGATGGACAGGTTTTTCTTCTTGAAAACCAAATTTTTGGAAGAATTCGTAATCGAAGGTATCAACAATGATCCTTTTATATCTGTTTTCTTTGATGAATTTGTACAGCAGATATTCTTTCATTTCACCAGTAAGAGAAACTATGTACAAGTCATTGATTGAAAAATCCATCAGTATCCTTTCAATTATGTATATCATCTTTGAACCTACTGGGAATATTTTAAATCCAAGTATCCCAAACCATTTTTGATACCCATGCCTAAATCCTGCTTTGTCAGAGTATAACAAAACCCCCTTAATCTTATCCGCACCCCTGAGTACTAACGAATTTTGTTTTACAAATGGTGGGATGTCTTTTGAAAGAGCATCCAATATATATTTTATTGCTTTACTTCCGAACAATTCGTCGAAAAATTCTTTTTTATCTTCGTATATTAGCTTTGAAATTTCTTCAATATTTGATTGATTGATTTTTGTTATTTCCAAATTACCACCTCAAAATTTTGCATTCATCGAACTAATGGATAGAATGGATAGATTATTTTGTAAATAAATAAATTATTATTAATAAAGCACCGGTTATAAGCAGTGTGGTCATGAATGAGATAAGCAATTCAGAACCTGTTGTAGGTGGTACCTCTACCCTTATTTGTCTTGGTATTTCTTCTTTTATATACTCTTTACCTTCGAAAACTTGCTTTTGTTTTTTTAAAAAATAAGATTCATCACTTAAAATTTTCAAAGCAGGGCTTACAAGTGATTTTGCAAGTATTCCTTCAAACAGTTCCAATTTGACTAAATATAAGCTTCCTCCTCTGACTTTTATGAGTTCTTTGCTTACTATAGTCCCCTCAATAGAAATTTTTTGTAGATCAAACTTCGGTAGTTTTTCTCTTAATTGTTTTTCATACTTTCCAGGATTTAATATAACTACTGGCATTTTGTCACCGATATCAAATTGCATGACTGTTGAGCCATTTATCGGATCTATTACTGGGAACACTTCTATTAAATCGACTACGTCTGGTCGAGAGTACACTTTAACAACGTTTTCGTCTGTAAAATCTTCTTGTATTTCTAAAAATGTGAGTGCGGAGTATTCCTCAAGTAACATGCCTTCGAATTTTATGTTAACATCCATTTTTGGACTCCATTCTTCTAAAAGATCTGATATAATAACTCTTAAAACTTCTTCGTCATTTTCTTTTATAGCTGTGGAAAATTCAATACCAAGGGGAATTTTTCCTCTCCGATTCATTATGTTGTTAAGATAAGATATAAAAGCGAGAGATATGTCGTATGTTCCAGGTAATTCTTTTATTTGTTTTCTTACTTTCTCGATCTTTTCTTTAAAATCATTTAATTTTTCATCAAGCGTTATTTCGTCAAGCATGTTCGCGTATCGAATAGGCACAACAATAAAATCATAATCGGGAGCACTGTTGGTTTTCCCAAAGAAGTATCCTACTATATCCTCTGCTGTACCCTTACTCCGTGCCCTAACTTTTATAAAATAAAGATCCAGAACGACTCCTCCCCAAACATTTGATTGATGCTTGATAGCTGGTATTTAAAAGGCTCACATGAAGAATCCTCCACTTTCTATTTGTGTACCCTTTGGTATGATTCTATCATTCCCTACAACAACATTTTTTCCTAAGGAGCAGTTTTCTTCTAAAATACTGTCCATACCTATAACTGTAATGTCAGAGTTGTACACTTTTTTATCGTACTTACTTTCTGCGAATTTTCCGATTCCTATCTTACAACCGTCTTTTATTATAGTATTCTCGGCTATTATTGAGTCTTCGATTATAACATTGCTACCGATTTCTACTTTCGTCATAATGACACTATTTTTAATCACACTACCTTCACCAATTAAAACACCCTGAGATATAACGCTATTTTCGACATATCCGTATATTTCACATCCTTCACTTATTATAGAATTCCTAACCTCACCACTTTCTGACACATATGCTGGTTGCATTTCCTCAGAACGTGTGTAAATGCGCCAGTTAGGATCGTGTAGATTAAACGGGGGTATAGGTCTAACAAGTTCAAGATTTGTTTCCCAGTAAGATTGTATTGTTCCAACATCTTGCCAGTAGCCTTCAAATGGATAAGCGTAAACTTTTTCCGTTGAGAGAATTTTTGGTATTACATTTTTACCAAAGTCATGATCACTTTTTTCATCTCTCGCATCATCAATTAACATTTGTTTTATAAATTCCCAGGTAAAAACGTATATACCAAGTGATGCAAGGTTCGATTTAGGTTCTCTTGGTTTTTCTTGAAAGTCTATTATCTTGTTATCTATGTCTGTTATCATTATACCAAACCTGTGTGCTTCGCTAAGAGGTACTTCCATGCACGCAATAGTTGCAAGGGCACCTTTTGAAATATGATAATAAACAAATTCACTGTAATCCATGGAGTAGATATGATCACCTGACAGGACAACTATGTACTCAGGATCGTACTCCTCAATAAATTCTATGTTTTGATATACAGCATCAGCAGTTCCTTTGTACCATACACTTTCTGTCAACGTCGAATAAGGTTGGAGAATGGTTACACCTCCACCTTTCCTATCAAGATCCCAAGGTTTGCCAATCCCTATATGTTTGTTTAAAAGATGAGGTCTGTATTGTGTTAATACACCTATTCTGTATATACCGGAGTTTACACAATTACTCAGTGTAAAATCTATAATTCTGTATTTTCCACCAAATTGTACAGCAGGTTTTGGAATTTTTTCGGTTAACACACCTAAGCGTGTACCTTGCCCTCCAGCAAGGATTAGTCCGATTACGTTTTTCATTTGCAGCCCCCCTGACTAAATAACCATCCACTTTTCAAGTACTACAGGCTCAAAATCACCTACAAGCACTTGTTCGGCTCTGACAACACAATTTTTATCGATTATTGCGTTTTTAACAACTGCACCTTCCTCAATTACTGAATCTTGCATTATTATTGAATTTTCAACTCGTGCTCCTGCCCTTATGACTACACCCCTGAATATAACCGAATTTCTTACCGTTCCAGATATTATGCAACCGTCTGCTATCATCGAATTTGAGACTCTTGCAGTACCTGTGTATTTTGCTGGTGGATAATCTTTCAATTTTGTGTATACCTTTCCGTATTTTAAGAAGAGCTCTTCGCGTATTTTTCTGTTGTTAACTACTTCCATGTTTGTTTTATAATATTCACTGATACCTTTCTTGATGTTTCTCCAATATCCGTTAAACTCGTAAGCGTATACCCTCAATTTATCAAGATTGGGAATTATCACATCCAATAGCAAATCGTATTTGCCCGCTGGAACTGTATCATACAACAGATCAAGGAGCAGATATTTGTTTATGAAGTAAACACCAAGAAACGCCTTTCTTGATGGGGGGTTTTGGACTTTTTCGTGTATCTCTTTTATTCTACCATCTGCTTCTGTAACTACCACTCCATAATCCTTAATATCGTATGTTTCGTCTAATTCTTTAACCATCAAAGTTACATCGGCACCTTTTGCAAAGTGATAACTGAACATATCATTATACAACACTTTGTATATATGATCACCGGAGCCTATTAAGACATAATCTTCGTCCCCGCGTCGTAACATAGTTGTGTTTTGAAACAATGCGTCAGCTGTACCTCTGTACCAATATTCCCCTGTCATTCCTAAGTAAGGTTGTAATATGTACAGTCCACCGTGTTTTCTATCAAGGTCCCATTCCTTCCCAGAACCAAGATGGTCCATCAGACTTCTGGGGTTATATTGAGTTAAAACGCCAACTTTGTATATTCCAGAGTTTACCATATTACTTAGTGTGAAATCTATTGCTCTGTATTTACCAAAAACAGGTAAGGCGGCGCTTGCTCTCTTGAACACTAGCTTTCCCAGTGCATCACTCTTTCCTCCAGCCAAAATCAATCCAAGTACCTTCACAAGAATCCCCCCTGTTTTCTCAAATCCGGATTCAAGAATCCGGATCGCTTATCTAGCTTTTCATTTTTTTACGATCGATACACCTGAGCTGGTGCCTATCCGAGTCGCCCCTGCTGTTATCATTTTTAAAGCATCTTCATAAGTTTTTATGCCGCCTGATGCTTTAATTTCTATCTGACCATCAACTGCCCAGTGCATTAATTGTACGTCTTCAAACTTTGCACCGAATGTTCCAAAACCAGTTGAAGTCTTAACAAAAGCCGCACCTGCAAGTTTTGAAAGAAAACTTGCGGCAACCTTTTCTTCATCAGTTAAGTAACATGTCTCGATTATAACTTTTACAGGAACATTTGCTGCTTCAACCACAGCTTTTATGTCATTATACACATATTCATAATCTTTTTCTTTTAGTTTTCCTATATGGATAACCATATCAACTTCTTGAGCACCGTTTTCTACGACCCATTTTGTTTCATAAACCTTTGCCATTGTACTTGTAGTACCGAGTGGGAAACCAACAACTGTTACTGTTAACACATTACTACCATTCAGTAAATCGCGCACCATAGGCACAAAAGAAGGATTAACACACACTCCTTTGAAGTTATATTGTAAAGCCTCTTCGCACAATTTCTTTATTTCATCACTTGTAGCTGTTGGCTTTAAGTTTGTGTGATCTATAAATTCGTTGATTTTTATATTTTTGTCCACTTCAACGGTGAGTGGTTTGTAATCGACATGAAACTGTGAAATTTTTTCTTCTAACAGCTTGGTAATTTCCATAGTTATACATCTCCCTTCAAAGACTTTTATTTGTTGTATTTTAAGTACTCTTTTATCTTTTTTTGTGTTTCTTTTTTCTTTATCTCTTCACGTTTATCATAACTCTTTTTACCCTTTGCTACTGCTATTTCTACTTTGACCTTCCCTTGGTTATTGAAGTAAATCTTCGTTGGGATGATAGTATAACCTTCTTGCCTTATTTTACCCCATATTCTATCTATCTCTTTTCTGTGTAACAACAGTTTTCTTGGTCTTTCCGGTTCGTGGTTGTATATGTTACCAAATCGGTAAGGTGGTATATGTAGATTCAATAGCCAAAGTTCACCGTCTTTAACTTTGCAAAATGAGTCCTTGAAGCTTGCTCCATGTTCTCTTAATGATTTAACTTCCGTACCAACCAAAACGATTCCTGCCTCGTATGTTTCGTTGATTAAGTAATCAGTGTAAGCTTTTTTGTTTGTAGCTATTATTTTCAACTGAAATCCCACCCTATATCTTCGTAGTGTTTAATCGCTGAACCTACAACTTCCACAACATCGATCTGTACTTTAGTATAAATTTTATCTTTCAAACGATGTTCCAAATAGTACTCTGCAACTTTTATGATTTTATCGAATTTTTCTTTATCAACACGTTCAGAAGGTAGTATGCGTTTTCCATTTCCAGATTTGACTTCGACAAATATTACCACATCTTTGCAGCACGCTATTATGTCTATCTCTCCAAAAGGAGTTCTAAAATTCTTTTCGAGTATTTTATATCTTTTAGCCTTTTCTAAATATTCTACCGCTAAATTTTCTGCTATTTGCCAATCTTTTTTGGGTTTGCACAGTTTCTCCATAGCAGATTTATCCGTAAATCCCTGGCACTTTTATCAGTCTACCAACTCTATCTGGAAAGTTATCTATAATTTCTTGCACATTTTCACAACTTTTAGGTTCTGCTGAACGTGGTTCAAAGCTTTCTTCTATAGGAGTATACATTGGTTCCACGTTTTCGGTGTTTACTTCTGAAAGTATTTCGAAGTAGTCCAAGATCTTTTGTAGATCGTTTTTTAGCTTCTGGATGTCAGAAACGGTCAATCTTGAGAGTTTCGAAAGGTGTTGGATGAGTTTATCATCGATTTTTATTGACATTTTTCAAAACCTCCTTTAAATAGGTTATTTCCTTTAATTTTTCAGGCGTTTCTGTAATGGCTTGTTTATTTTGCTCTGCGACATTTTTATATATTTCTTGCCTGTAAACTCTTACACTTGGTGGAGCTATTACACCAATTTTTACGCTTCCACCTTCTATCTTCAAAACCTTAATTTCTATATTATCCCCTATTATAATGCTTTCACCTATTTTTCTGGACAAAACAAGCATTTTAATCACCACTTTTCAGCGTTGGGTCATACTTTTTTTTTATTTGATGTTTTAGCTCATATTTTTCCAATATTACTTGCAATCCTATCCCATTTTTTAGATTTATTACGATCGGTGCTTTGAGATTTACAGTTGTTTCCTCCGGTTTTCCAATTGGTATAGTTACAACACACCATACTACTAAATCATTTGGATCTTCTATTTTAAGTATTTGTAATTCATTTTGTGATAATTCAACCTCATAGTCTTCTTCTACAATCCATGGATCTATTATGGGTAATGCAACAGTTTCATCCTCGAGGCTTACAAGCCAAAATATAGGTCTTGTCTCTTCTAAAGCTATAATCGCAAACTTTTTTAAACTTTCGAATCCAGGGATACCTTCGGGGAAAAAGAGTATTTCATTTTCGTTCAAGTCAAAATCACCCAATCGTGTTTTGTACATACTTTATCTCTCCTAATTAGAAGTCTTCTTGTAGAAATTTTATCACTTCTTTATAAAATTGCTCAGAATATTCTGGATCTTCAAATAATTCATGGTATCCACCTTCAAACTCTCTTAGTATCTTCTTAACTTTTAACCTCTCATAAAAGCTTCTTGCACCATGTGGAGGAGTTACTTTATCTTCAGTACCAACTAATATGGCAACAGGACATGTTATTCTTTCAACTTGTTCGTGTGCATTTTGCAAGTTTTTGAGCATGCTTTTACCAAGCTTTATAGATATTCTATCATGAACAAGTGGATCGGAAATGTACTTTTGTACAGCTTCCATGTTTCGAGAGAGTAATCTTGGCTCTATGCCGTTGCTAACTGCCAAACTTGGCAAAGTGTATGCAAATAGGTTTAATATTATCTTCTGCGAGTTACTTGGTTTAATGTACAATGCCGGTGATGAGACAATAAGTTTTTCAACTTTTTGTGGTCTTGTTTGAGCGTATCTTATGGCTATTAATCCACCAAGACTGTGCCCAAACAGCGAGAAAGATTTTGTTTGTTTAGTTAGTTCATCTATTATTTCCAGTACATCTTCAATACAAGTATGACCACGTTTTCCAGAACTTTTACCATGACCTGGCAGGTCAAATCCAATCACGCCGTAAGATGATTCTTTTAGTATATTGATTAATTTTTCGTATCTACCTATGTGTTCACCAAGTCCATGTACTATTACAACCCAACCTTTTTCAGAAACTCCTTCTTTGAAAGAATAAATCACTTTTATCCCCCCTGTGGGAAAAGCAAACTTTTTTGAAAAGTAAAAATGGGGTGCTAGTTCTCCGTGTATTCAGAAATAAGATCTTTTGTTAAGTTTTGATGCTTTACATCTAATATATCTATTTTGTATTTTTTATCGAATGTACGTGATACAACAGTACTTCCACCAGCAAGTAGTATACCTATAATAAAAGATGCTATGTCTGATAATTTAAGAAAATAACCTAACAATATACCTACGATAAATCCCAAGAGCGGTATCCCATAAACTATTAATGAAAGTACAGCTTGATTGTACTTCATATCAACAACGACTATATCCCCAGGAGCCAACGGTAAAAATTCCTTTCTCACAGAATTTTTTAATATTCTCAGCTCTTTACCACTTTCTTTAATTGAACAAGAACCAGCTATAGCGCACGTTGAACAGGTTGTTTCACTTACACTTAACGACAAATAAATGTACCTATCATCAACATTCGATACTTTCATAACTTCGCGCATAAAACACCTCGTATTCGGATTTTTGATTTTACAACAGAATCATTCAGCTGCTTATTCTACCATCATCAAAAATGGGTAATGTGGTTGACCACCTTGTAGAAATTCGATTTGTATATTTGGGTATTTCTTTTTTGTATATTTTTCAACGATACTCTGTTCAATTGGTGTTGCATTTAAACCAACAAATACTGTTAAGATTTCCTTTTCCTCCATTTTGCATTTTTGATAGATTTTATCAAGTACGTTTGGAAGATTTCTGTGATGAGAAACTAATTCCTTGGCTAGAAAACCTAGATATTCTCCTTTTTTAATCTTCTCGCCAGAATACTTTGAATCTCTTACCGCTATAGTTATTGATATAGCCACAGTTTTTTGGATATTTTCGTTTATACTATTTACTACCTCTTCAGGTTCCTCGCCGATTTTGTAAATCATTCCCATTATATTTTCTTGCACATTTGTTGTTTTTATGACTATCACTTTGATTCCTTCTTTTTCAGCAACTTTTGCAGCTTGTTCCGCCGCAAGGATTATGTTGGAATTGTTTGGGAATACTATCACATGTTCAGCGTTTGCTCTTCTTACAGCATCGAGTATATCTGCCATACTTGGATTCATCGATTGCCCTCCTGAAACGATCTCGTCTACTCCAAGATCTTTGAGCACCTTTGATATACCTTCACCCGGGGAAACTGAGACAAATGCAAGTTTTTTCCTTTCTTTCTTGGCATATAACTCTCCTGCAACGTGTTCGTGTTGCATTTTCATGTTATCTATCTTCACCTTAACAAGGTCGCCATGTTTTAAAAACCTCTCTATAACGTTACCTGGATTATTTGTATGCACATGCAACTTTATCACATCGTCCTGGACAAAGAACACCACAGAATCACCAATTTCGTTTAAGTATGACTCAAGTATTTGTCGTTCGTTAACAGATATCACTTTCTTTGTTTGAACAATCAATTCTGTACAATATTGGTATTTTAATTCTTCGAGGGCTATCGATATTTCTTCTGCAGGTTTTGTTTCAACGCCTTCCAAATTGATCCTTGTATCGCCAAGCATGTACATTTTGAATCCTTGGATAATGTAATAAAGCCCTTTGGCACCGGCATCGACAACGTTGGCTTCTCTGAGCTTAGGTAAAAGAGAAGGTGTTTTTTTCACGGCATCTAATGCAATTTCTTCCATTTTTTCAAAAAGTTGTTCAAAGCTCTCCAAAGATGCTAGTTCTCTTGAGTGCTCATCCAACATTCTAACAACAGTTAATATAGTACCTTCGACAGGTTTTAAAACTGCTTTGTATGCAACTTCTTTAGAGCTTTTAATTCCTTTTACAAAATCAGCCACTGTAAGTTTTGATTTTTTATCAAGTGCTTCGCAAAAACCTCGAAAGATTTGGGAAAGTATAACTCCAGAATTTCCCCTTGCCCCCATCAGTGTTCCACGCTTGATTGCATCAAGCACATTTTTCAATTTTGTGTCGCTGAGATTTTCCAGATATTTGCAAGCTTCAAGCAATGTTGAGCTCATATTTGAGCCAGTGTCTCCATCAGGCACCGGAAAAACATTTAGTGCGTTTATCTCGTCTCTATGGGCCAACAAATTTTCGGTACCTTTCATGAAGATACCTTTCAATTCAACTCCATTTATGCTTGTGGTCAAATTATCACCTCATTTCTATCTTACACCAATGATGTGGACGTTGACTTCCACGTTGTCGCAATTTGCAAAGTGAGAAAGTTTGTGTTTTACGTTTTCCTCTATATTTCTTCCAACTTCTGTAACCTTTGTACCGTATTCAACTTCGACGAATATATCTACAGTGATTCTTCCATATTCATCCTCTTCAACTTTTATTTTTCCTTCTTCTGAGGAAAACCATTTTGAAAACCAATTATCTGTTCCTATGCTTATTGGTCCATAAGTTTCCATAACAGCTAAGTAAACAAGTTTTCTGATGGCATTTACAGTTATTTCGACTTCTCCGTATTCTGTCTGGAATTTCATAAATTTTTCACTCCTTTCATCAGGTATTTCTCAACAGTCTCTTTTACAACGATTTCTACACTTTTGTTATCAAGACCTACCAATTTCAACAATTCTTTTCTTGTTCCATGTTGGATGAATTCATCTGGAATTCCAAGATTAAATATCTTGGTCTCCGGATACTTCCAAGATAAGTTGTTCACATAATGGCAAGATAAACCTTCTCCAAACCCCCCTAATAGACATGCCTCTTCTATCGTGAAAATGAAATTATGTTCATGAATTACATTTTCTAGGACTTGTTCGTCAAATGGTTTCACACTTCTTACTCCAACGAGCGTATAATCATTTCTTTTGCACATTTCAATATATTCTTGTGTAATAGTTCCAACGCTAAGTAAAGCTATATTTTTTCCTTTTACCAATATTTTCCACTTAAATGGGTCTTCGTGTTCTATTTTATCACAAATCTTGTCTAAATTTCCAAATTCAACATCGCGTGGATACCTAATTGCTATTGGACCTTTGTATTTGTCACGCTGCGTTAAAATAGCATACAGCATACTTACCAGGTCTGATGCATTGATTGGAGTAAGAATTTTTAATCTGGGAATACTTCTTAGATAAGCAATGTCAAAAACACCGTGATGAGTTGGTCCATCTGTTCCCACAAGTCCAGCCCTATCTATGGTAAACAAAACATTAAGGTTTTGGAGTGCTATATCGTGGACTATCTGATCGTACGCTCTTTGAAGAAAAGTTGAATATATGGCAACAACAGGCTTGTAACCCATTAAAGCAAGCCCACCTGCGTATGTTACTACGGACTGTTCTGTAATACCAAGATCTATGAATCTTTCTGGAAACGATTTGGCAAATGTACTCAGTCCCGTGCCATCTGGCATTGCGGCGGTTAGCGCCACGATTTTTCTGTCATCTTTTGCTAATTTAGTGATAACTCTTCCGAATACCTCGCTGTAAGAGAACGTATCTTCAGGTTTGTCAAAGTCTCCTGAATCCGGATCAAATTTTTCTACACCATGATATCTCGTAGGGTTGGTTTCTGAATGGGTGTAACCCTTCCCTTTCACGGTAAAAACAGTTAACACAGTTGGGTATGGATAGCCCTTTATTTGCTTAAAGGCTTCTTCTAAGATTTTTAGATCGTGTCCATCCACTGGTCCAAAATGTTTTAAGCCTATAGATTCGAAGAAATCTTCGCCAATTAATGCAACTTTCAAGGCTTCACGGATTTTTTTCAATTCAAACTCGACATTATCATTCATACCTTTCTTTATGCTTTCTTTAAGTGTTAAGTAAATTTTATTTGTTCTGAGTGTTTCTAATAACATCGAAAGTCCTCCAACGTTCTTAGAAATACTCATTCCATTGCTGTTCAAAATTATTTTAATCTTTGAATTTTGGCTCTTAATCTGATTTAAGGCTTCGAGTGCTTGACCACTGGTCAATGCTCCGTCTCCTATTATCACTAAAACGTTTGCTTTCTTACCCTCCAAGTTCAGTGCTTTTTCAATCCCAAGAGCAGCTGCTATTGAAGTACCAACGTGGCCAGCACCAAACCTGTCAACTTCGCTCTCGAATATATTTGTAAATCCGGAAATTCCACCGAACTTTCTGAGTGTTTTGAATTCTTCCCAACGACCAGTTAACAATTTGTGTGTATAAGCTTGATGCCCAGTGTCCCAGATTATGTAGTCATCAAATGGATCAAATACTCGATACAGTGCCAACGTGAGTTCCACTGTACCAAGGTTGCTTGCAAGATGCCCACCATTTTGAGAGATCACCGAGATCATGTATTCTCTTATTTGATTTGCAAATTTGTAAAGCTCATCGTAGTTCATTTTGCGAATCTTGTCTATCATTTCTCTGCTTTTGAAAGTATCTTTCATGTACAAATACTCACCCTTTGTAAGTTTCATTTGACATAAGAACTATTTTTACTTTCCAATTATATCTACTCCCATATATGGTCTTAAGACTCTTGGAACGGTTATTGTTCCATCAGAATTTTGATAATTCTCGATAATGGCAACAAGTGTTCTTCCAATTGCAAGACCTGAACCATTTAAAGTATGAACGTAATTTATCTTACCATCCTTTGTTCTGTATCTCATGTTTCCTCTGCGTGCTTGAAAATCTGTAACGTTACTACACGAAGAAATTTCTTTATATGCATTGTAAGATGGTAACCACACCTCGATATCGTACGTCTTAGCAGCGGCAAATCCTAGATCGCCTGTACACAATGCGATAACTCGGTAAGGTAATTCAAGTAATTGTAATATTTTTTCCGCATCACGTGTTAATTGTTCAAGATCTTCAAATGATCTTTCTGGTGTTGTAAACCACACTAATTCAACTTTTTCAAACTGATGTTGTCTGATAAGTCCTCGTACATCTTTTCCATAACTTCCCGCCTCTCTTCTATAGCATGGGGTGAAAGCTGTATATTTTATAGGAAGTTTACTTTCTTCAATAATTTCATTAATATGCAATGCTACAAGTGACACCTCCGCAGTTGGGATAAGGAATAAATCATCCTTTTCACATGTGTAAAGTTCTTCAGAAAACTTTGGTAGTTGCCCCGTGGCTGTTATAGTTTCTCTTTTTACAAGGTGCGGAACATTTACTTCTGTGTAACCATTTTGTGTGTGTACATCGAGCATAAATTGAGCTATAGCCCTTTCAAGTTTGGCAATTGCACCAAACATCACCGTGAACCTTGACCCACTTAACTTAGCACCCCTATCGAAATCAAGCATGCCAAGTTCCGGACCGATATCCCAATGTGCTTTTGGTTCAAAGTCAAATTTCCTTGGTTCTCCCCATTTTCTTATTTCAACATTTTCTGTTTCGTCTTTCCCAACAGGTACACTCTCATGGGGGATGTTTGGGATGTACAAAGCAAGCTCGAACATTTTGTCTTCAAGTTCTTTTTGTTTTGCCTCGTACTGGGTTATTTCATCACCTATCTTTTTGCTTTCTGAAATTATATCCTCAACTTCTGACCTACCTTCAGCTTTGTACTTAGCAACAAGTTTTGACAGTTCATTTCTTTTTGCTTTAAGATTGTTCACAGTATTAAGGTAGTTTCTCCACTCTTTGTCAAGAGCGATTATTTCATCTAATATTTCGGTTGATTGATTTCTTTTTCTCAGAGCTTCGTAAAAAATCTCCGGCGATTTTCTCAGCAACTTTAGATCTACCATAGATTATTCACTCTCCCAACAATTTTCTTAGGTTTTCTTCATACGGTGGATACACAATTCCCTTCTCTGTTATAATTGCAGTCACAAGTTCATGTTCTGTGACATCGAATGCCGGATTATAAACATTTACGTTGTTGGGTGCTATCCTTTTGCCTCCGCATGTGGCTACTTCTTCATGTGAGCGTTCTTCAATGGGAATCTGCATACCGTTACTGAGTGATAAGTCTAAGGTACTTGTCGGAGCAGCAACATAAAATGGGATGTTGTGCTTTTTCGCAAGTACTGCCACCATGTAAGTGCCTATTTTGTTTGCTACGTCACCATTTGCTGCTATTCTATCAGCACCAACTATCACCGCATTGATCTTACCTTGTTTCATAACCCAACCTGCCATATTATCACTTATAAGTGTTACATCAAATCCATCTTTCATAAGTTCCCATGCAGTTAGTCTTGCACCTTGTAGATAAGGTCTTGTCTCGTCAACGAATACTCTGATTCGTTTGCCTTGTTCTTTAGCGGCCCGCAACACACCAAGTGCTGTTCCATAATCCACTGTTGCAAGGGCTCCAGCATTGCAGTGTGTTAGCACAGTAAATCCGTCTTTGATTAATTCGGCGCCATTTCTGCCAATAGCCTTATTAACCTCTATGTCCTCCTTAGCTATTGTCATTGCTTCTTCTTCCAAAATCCTAATCAAACCTTCGTATTTTCCATGAGATAACAATCTTTTTTCCATTCTTTCGAGGGCCCAGAACAAATTAACAGCGGTTGGGCGGGTTCTTCCAAGGGTTTCCTTAACATTTCTCATTTGCGAAACAACTTGTTCATAATTATAGCTTTTTTTGAGTATCTCCTTTGCACCAAGCACGTATCCAAATGCAGCTGATGCTCCTATGGCCGGTGCACCTCTTACAACCATCTCTCTTATGGCAAGTGCTACAGCCCTATAATCTGCACATGTAACGTAAACTTCCTCAAAAGGAAGTCTTCTTTGGTCTACGAGTATTAGACTGTCACCTGTCCATTCCATAGTCATCGTCTTCAATTTCATAAGGTTCCCTCCTAAGACTTCTTTATTGTTTTTTCTCTTATATTTTCTCAAGAAAGTCTTTTCTAAATCTTTCAAGTCCTCGCTCTTCTCCAAAAACAACCAATTTCTCATCTTCATTGATTACATGGTTCTTAGATGGCCCAAGCAAAAAGTCATTATCTTTTATAACAGCAACTATAAAAAGGTTATAATTTTCCTTTAACCTTAAATCTTCTATTTTCTTCTTTGCAAGTTTTGTGTTTCTAATGTCGACGACCTCTACTTTGAAAATCTTATCTTTTATATTTAATATATCCAACACATCTTCTCGACTTCTTTTTTGTACAACAGTCTCTACTATCTTCACACCCGCAATTTCTGCAGTAGCTATTGGATAGTCAACACCAGCGTATATGAACTTTGTTAGATTTGCTATATTCGATATGTTAGACACTATGTAAAGGTTATGATTCAAGTTCTTTGCTGTTAAGGCAACGAATATGTTCAACGCATCGTCTGGTAGAGTAGTTATCAATGCCCTTGCTTGATTTATGCCAGCTTTTATAAGTGTATCTTCACTTGTTGCGTCACCGTTGATTAATACTAATTTTTCTTTGCCGTTAGGAATTCTGCTCAGGGCAGTTTCTTCGTCTAAATTTTTGTCTATAGCCACAACGTAATTTTCGTATCTAAGCAGTTGTTTTACCACCTGCGTACCTATGTTACCAACCCCGACGACGATAACATGAGATTTCATCTTTGAAACCCTTCTTTCAACACGTCTGTTTTTGAAGACTTTTCCAAGCTCACCTTCAACGATTGTTGCGGTAATATAAGAAATACTGTACAATACAAACGAAAGTCCAACTAATATGAGTAACAATGTAAACAATTTTCCATGCGGCGATAGTTCCTTGGGAATACCATATCCTACCGTTGAGATTGTTATACCAGTGAAAAACAACGCTTCTAAAAACGGGATCTTTTCAAAAATCCAGTAATATAAAGTCCCAACTGTAAATACAAAAACTATTCCCACAACAGATATTTTTATTCTTCTTTTCAGTCGTCCTTCGAAAGTAGTAGTATCTTTGTTCATTGTTTTCATTCGGTCTTGCAAATGGTTACTGCTTTATTATTTGGCTTTTGTATCTTATTTCTATCTTTGATTTCTTGTAAAACTCTTCAAAGTCCTTAGAAACCTTTTCCCTCACTTCATCTTGTTTGGCGTTCAGCAATTCTTTTTTAATCTCTTCTTTAACTTCTTCAAATGTTCTTGCTCCACCTAATTTTACATCCCTTACGCGAATTATGTAAAACTCACCAGCAACGCTTTGTACTGGTAAAATAGTTCCCTTAGATACGTTTGTAATTAGCACCCAGAGGCTTTGTGGCACTTTGCTTGTATCGTTTTGATTTACAAATCCGTTTATGTAGTTATTTATATTGTACTTCTTTGCTATTTCGTCAACAGGTGTGTTTTTAATTAACTCTTGTCTTATGTTATCAGCACTTGTTTTATCCTTTGTCTTGAAAACGATTAAATCATATTGTGTTGGAACATTGTACTTTTCTTTGTTTTTTTCATACTGAGTTTTCGCTTCTTGATCTAAGTAGTATATATAAACATTTGCAAGAGCAAGCGAATATCTACGCTGCATATATAGTCTTTGTCTGTAATCTTCAAGTTGCCCCATTCCAAGTTTTACAAGATAGTCGTTCAGTTGTGCTTCTGTCATTTTCAAATCGGTTAGCATCTTCTTTATTTCGTTTTCCACATCATTTTTGACGGTTGCATCGGTTGGCGCTACCTTTAAACTTTCTGCAAACTGCACAAAGGCAATCTTTCTTATAAGTGTGTCAAGAACTTTGAGTTTATATCTTTCGATTAATATTACACCTTCTTGTGAAGTAGTCAAAATTTGGTGAAATACCTCGTTTGAATTTTGGATGTCAAATAAGAGCTTTTGAATGTTGGCTTCTCTGTTCCATTCATCCATGGTGATAATCCTTCCGTTGACTACTGCGACGATCTCTTGTTGTGAAAATAAAAGAGCGGCAAAAAACAAACTTAACAATACGAGTATCTTTGTTACTCTTTTCATCTTCTTTCCTCCTCTCTAAAGTTATTGGTTATAAAAACTATAGCTATAAATTGCTTTAGTTAACTACTATATTAACAAGTTTACCTTTGACATAGAATATATTGTTGATGTTTTTTCCTTCGATGACTTTTGAAACATTCTCCAAGGCTACTTTTTTCACGTCTTCTTCCGATAAGTCTGCAGGTATCGTTATTCTCCCTCTTACCTTACCATTCACTTGCACCACAACAGTTAATTCGTCTTCTTTGAGAGCATTTGCATCATAATCTGGCCATTTCTCCTCGACTATCAGTGTATTTTTGCCAAGATCGCTCCACATCTCCTCTGCCATATGTGGGGCAAAAGGTGAGAGTATGAGTACAAGTTTCTCAGCCACCTCTTCCAAAAGTTTTTTGTTTGGTGACTTTGTGTTTTCTAAATAGTCACTCAGTTGATTATTAAACTCCATTAAGCCAGCTATTGCTGTGTTAAATTTGAATCCACCTTCTATATCTTCCTTTATTTTCTTAATCATATAATGCAATTTCCTTCTTAGGTTTTTCTCTTCTTTTCCAAACGCAGCATTATCGTCGTTGTTTTGTTTTATTATTTCAAGAACTTTATAGAAATTGTTCCACAGTCTTTTTACAAATCTGTTCACTCCTTCTATACCCGCGTCATTCCATTCAGCGTCCTTTTCCGGTGGGGCCATAAAGAGTATATACATTCTAAGTGTATCAGCACCATATTTTTCAATCATTTCGTCTGGTGAGACCACATTTCCTTTCGACTTACTCATTTTCCAGCCATCTTTATAAATCATTCCTTGCGTAAAAAGGTTTTCAAATGGTTCATCAAAATTTATATATCCCAGATCATAAAGCACTTTGGTTATAAATCTTGAATAAAGTAAATGCAACACGGCGTGTTCTACACCACCTATGTATTGATCAACTGGTAACCAGTAATTTACATCGTTTGTGTCAAAAGGTTTATGATCATCTTTTGGATTCACGTATCTTAAGTAGTACCATGAGCTGTCTACGAATGTGTCCATGGTCTCAACTTCTCTGTGTGCGTGACTGCCACATTTTGGACATATTGAGTGTTTGAACTCTTCACTCAACGTTAGTGGTGACTGACCTGTTGGTAAAAATTCTACGTTTTCAGGTAATTTCACTGGTAGATCTTTTTCTGGAACGGGTACTATACCGCATTTTTCGCAATAAATCACAGGAATTGGTGCACCCCAGTATCTTTGTCTTGATATGAGCCAGTCTCTAAGTTTGTACTGAACACTCTTTTTACCAAAACCTTTTTTTTGAATATATTCCATTACCGCTTCCTTGCCTTCAGCGCTTTTTAAACCGTCAAATGGACCACTGTTTACCATTATTCCTTCTGACTCATATGGTTTTTCCTGAATGTTCCACTCACCATCTTCAGGTTTTATGACTTGTTTGATTGGCAAATTATATGTCTTAGCAAAGTCAAAATCCCGTTGATCATGTGCGGGGACAGCCATTATAGCGCCTGTACCATATTCGTAAAGTATATAATTTGCAACGTAAATAGGTATTTTTTCATTTGTCAGCGGATTAATTGCGTATCTACCAACAAAAACTCCCTCTTTCTTAGCTTCAAGACTAGTTCTTTTAAATCTGTCTTCAAGAGCAACCTTTGCTAAGAACTTTTCGACTTCTTCACGGTACTCTTCTGTAACAAGCTCCATTACAAGTGGTGATTCAGGAGCAATAGCCATGAATGTGACACCATAAATTGTATCAGGTCTTGTTGTAAATATCTTTATCTTTTTATCCATCCCTTCAACTGGGAAATCAACTTCCGCTCCTACACTTTTTCCTATCCAATTTCTTTGCATTATCTTCACATGTTCTGGCCAGCCTTGCAATCTGTCAAGGCCTTCGAGCAATTTTTCCGCATAATCTGTTATTTTGAAATACCACTGTTCAAGGTACTTCATTGTGACCGTTGTGCCGCAGCGTTCACATTTACCTTCCTTTACTTGTTCGTTGGCAAGTACTGTTTGACAACTTGGGCACCAATTTACTGCTCCTGGTTTCTTATAAGCTAATCCAGCTTCATACAATTTTAAAAAAATCCACTGAGTCCATTTGTAATAGTCCTCCATACATGTTATAACTTCCCTATCCCAATCGTAACTGATACCGATTTTTCTAATCTGACTGCGTATTGTATTTATATTATCAAGCGTCCACTTTTTTGGGTGAATTTTGTGTGCAATAGCAGCGTTTTCTGCAGGAAGTCCGAATGCATCGTAACCGAACGGATGTAATACGTTATAACCTTGCATTCTTTTGTATCTCGCAACAATATCTCCAATAACGTAATTTTTTACATGACCAACATGCAGAGTACCGGAAGGATAAGGGAACATGACAAGCGCGTAGTACTTCTTCTTTTCCGAATACTGCGGTGTTTTAAAAACACCTCTTTCATCCCATACTTTTTGCCATTTATTCTCAATTTCCTGAGGTTTATACTCCTTCATCTCAACGTCCCTCCGTTTGTATAAAAATTTTCTGATATCTGAAAGTCTATCAATAAATTATATCATAAAGTTCAAAATATTTGCATTATATTTTTTGAAATGCCATTGCGTTGGATGATGGAATTAAGGGAAATGTAGAATGATGAAAGGTAAAAGTATAATTAACGAAAAATTCAAAAATTGAGGTAGCATAAGCTAAGAAAAGTTTGGTATAATAAATTAAACAGGATTAGTTTGCTTTTGCTTATGTGTTGGATGTCTATTAAGCCTTATCTTTGTACAATTTCATGTGAAGCGAGGTGATTTTCTGTGGAGTACCCGAGTTGCTGCCTATCTAATCAACCACCATGAAGCACAAAAACTTAAAGGGGAGGTTTGTTATGAATGAAGGTCAGATTCCAAGTTGACGTAAGGAAGCTCATCGAACGTGGTGATTTCAGAACACTCAAATTTCTTTTGGAAGACCAAGATCCAAACATCGTCTTTGAGATGATAGAGGAACTTGAAACTTCGGAAAAAGCTATTATCTTCCGCCTATTACACAAAGACGTAGCAGCGGAAGTCTTTTCCAAACTTGAGCCTGATGAGCAATTCGAGTTAGTACGTATGCTCACCGATGATGAAATAAAGTCTATAATAAGAAACATGAATCCAGCCGACCGCGTAGAATTACTTGATGAGTTGCCTGCCGATGTTGTGACTAAGCTTCTCTCATTTTTGCCGAAAAGTGAAAGAGAACAGACAATAGAAATTTTAAATTATCCAGAAAATTCAGCTGGAAGGCTAATGTCACCTTACTTTGTTTATGTTGCAAAGACAATGAACATTCAACAGGCTTTAGAAAAAGTGCGCAAGTTTGGAAAAGATGCTGAAACTATTTATACGATCTTCGTTGTTGAAGAAGATAAAACACTCATTGGAACTGTTCGTTTAGAAGATTTGATATTTGCCGAACCCGATGCCTTGGTTGAGGAAGTTTTTACACCAGATCCACCGTACGTTAAGACAACAACGGACCAAGAAGAAGTTGCAGAAATTATGAAAAAGTATGACTTAAATGCTATCGCCGTTGTGGATAACGACATGAGGCTTGTTGGTGTTATTATAATCGATGATATAGTAGATATAATCGAGGAAGAGACAACGGAAGACATGCATAGAATGGCTGGTATGAGTGAAACAAGAACTTCGTATTTCCACACATCTCCCTTGGTATTTATTAAAAACAGATTACCATGGCTTGTTGGTTTATTGTTATTAGAAAGTGTAAATGCATTTATTGTGCATCGGTTTGAAGAGTTTCTTGCAGCTATTCCAATTGTTGCAGCATTCATGACCACGATGGTCGATGCTGGTGGTAATGCCGGAGGACAAAGTAGTACGTTGGTAATAAGGAGTATGGCCTTAGGTGAAATAGAAATGAAAGATTGGTGGCGTGTTTTAATTAGGGAACTATCCATTGGTTTGATAATTGGTAGTATACTTGGTGGCGTGCTATTTTTGAGAGGGTTTATGATATCTAATAACGTAATGGTGAATTTCTCAGCAGCGATTTCCCTTTTAATTATAATAGTTTTTGCAAATACCTTAGGCTCTATGTTGCCATTTATAGGTAAAGTATTTCACATAGATCCAGCTTTGATGTCTGGTCCACTTATAACAACATTAGCAGACCTTGGAGGTATAATGATTTATTTCTATATAGCTCATGCCATCTTGAGAGTATAATTTAAAGAGGTGAAATGTTTGGAAAAAGAAGAACTTGAGAAGAAATTGTTCGAGTCTTTAGAAAAACTTGATGAGCATATTGAAAGATATGAGAGAGATATTCAAGAACTGAATTTTAAAATCGAAAGGCTCAGAAACGATATTGATGATACATGGTCTACCCTGAGAACTGCCTTTATAACCATGGTGGTTATATTTGCGATAATGGCTATAACATGGTTTTTTCCGTTTCAAGTTAGGGCATACGGTTACTTGTCACCGGACGACGTGAGAAGAAAACTAATAGCTTTGAGTGTAGAGGCGCTGTTTTTTGGTATAATAATGTTATTTGTTCTTTCCGCTGCATTCTTGAGGAGGTTTAGGAAATAATATAATGGACAAAATACTTGTAAAGGGAGCTAGAGTTCATAATTTGAAGGGTATCGATATTGAGATACCTAAAAATAGGTTTGTGGTAATAACGGGGCTTTCTGGTTCTGGGAAGAGTTCTTTGGCGATGGATACAATTTTTATCGAAGGACAAAGACGCTATTTGGAAAGTCTGTCAACGTACGCAAGACAATTCATAGGTGAATTGAAAAAGCCAGACGTTGAGAGTATAGAAGGTCTCTCCCCCTCAATAGCGATTGATCAAAAAAGTGTATCTCACAATCCGCGTTCAACTGTGGGTACAGTTACGGAAATATACGATTATTTAAGGGTACTGTATGCCCAAATTGGTATACCACATTGTCCAAGTTGTGGGAAGAAACTTCAAAAAATGAGTGTTGATGAGATACTAAGTCATATTAAACAAAACTTCACCAACGGAAGGATCTTAATACTAGCTCCTATCGCACGTGAAAAGAAAGGTACTTTTAAAGATGAATTTGATTCGTTCATCAATCGTGGTTTTACAAGGATAGAGGTGGATGGTAAAGTTTACAGACTTGAAGAAGTGCCGGAGTTGAATAAGAACGTTCGTCATAATATTAACTTGGTTATTGATAGACTTTCTGTGAACGGTGCGGATCCACATAGAATGTTTCAATCGATTGAATTATCACTAAAAGAAGGAAACGGTTTTGTGCTTGTACGTACGGAAGATGGAGGACATGAGCATCTGTATTCTGAAAAGCTTTCTTGTTTATCGTGTGGTTTTTCTATGCCAGAAATTACTCCGAAATTATTTTCTTTTAACAGTCCATACGGTGCATGTCCCGATTGTCACGGCTTGGGGTTCAAACTTGAAGTTGATGAAGATTCACTTTTTGAAGAAGATAAGCCTGTGTCACAAGGTCTAAAAATAGGACACAAAAGTGATGGATGGCTTCCAAGAAGGATTGAAAGGATTGTAAGAGAGTACGGAGGATTTCCAGAAAAATCATTCTTTCATCAACCCGATGAAGTGAAGCAGGCAATACTTTATGGTACACAATATTTTGAAGGAATAGTCGCACTTGTAAAAGAACGTTACGAAGAATACTCTTCTGAAGAAACAAGAGAATGGCTTGTAGAAAATTTTTTCGTTGAAAGAACCTGTCAAACTTGTAAAGGCAAAAGGTTAAGACATGAGGCTTTGAGTATTACAATCAATGGACTTAGTATCG
Organism: Fervidobacterium sp.; assembly: GCA_026419195.1. Lineage (NCBI taxonomy): Bacteria > Thermotogati > Thermotogota > Thermotogae > Thermotogales > Fervidobacteriaceae > Fervidobacterium > Fervidobacterium sp. Next base: position 292,188 of record JANZZV010000003.1, on the reverse strand, counting down.
TCGATTTCACAGAATTACCTATATCAAGAGAATTGCAGTTAGTTAGAAATTTAAAAAGTTCACTGACGTTTAGACAACTAGAGGCTATACACGAATTAATAAATGAAATAGAAAAAAGATTAGATTTCTTAGAACAAGTCGGCTTAGGTTACATCACTTTATCACGTAATGTGCGTACACTTTCTGGAGGAGAGGCGCAGAGGATAAGGCTTGCGACTCAAATTGGTTCAAGATTGACCGGTGTTATTTATGTGCTTGACGAACCAACCATAGGATTGCATCAAAGGGATAATGATAAACTGATAAGCATGTTAAAACAATTAAGAGATCTTGGAAATACGGTAATCGTTGTTGAACACGATGAAGATGTTATTAAAAATGCGGACTATGTAATCGATATAGGACCTGGAGCAGGTGTCAACGGCGGATATATAGTGTTCTCAGGTACTGTTGATGAATTGCTAAAGTCAGAAGACTCGTTAACCGGCAAGTACTTGTCCGGTAAATTGCGCATAGATACACCTAGAGAAAGAAGAAAAGGTAACGGAAGGTTTATCAGGATAACAGGAGCAAAGCACAATAATTTGAAAAATATAACTGTTGAATTTCCGCTTGGAACATTTATATGCGTAACAGGTGTCAGTGGTTCTGGAAAAAGTTCGTTAATACTGGATACACTTTACCCTGCGATCTCTAATAAACTGTACAAAACAAAATATGAAACTGGCGAATACGAGAAAATAGAAGGCGTTGAGTGGATAGATAAAATAATTGCCATAGACCAGTCTCCGATAGGAAGAACCCCAAGAAGTAATCCGGCTACTTACACAAAGGTTTTCGACAGTATTAGGGAGTTATTCGCGATGACACCAGAAGCAAAAGCTCGAGGTTATGATAAAGGCAGATTCAGTTTTAATGTCAAAGGCGGAAGATGTGAGGCTTGTAGTGGACAAGGTGTTGTGAAGATTGAAATGATGTTTCTTCCAGAAGTTTACGTTGAATGTGAAGTATGTAAAGGTACAAGGTACAATTCCGAAACATTAGAGGTAACTTACAAGGGCAAAAACATTGCAGACGTGCTTGATATGACTGTTGACGAAGCACTTGAGTTTTTCAAAAATATACCTAATATAAAAGATACATTGCAGGTGCTATCTGACGTTGGTCTTGGCTATATAAAACTCGGACAACCAGCTACTACACTATCAGGTGGTGAAGCACAAAGGGTAAAACTGGCCTCTGAGCTCAGAAAGAAGGCGACGGGGAAAACTTTGTACATACTTGATGAACCAACAGTTGGTTTGCACTTTGAAGATGTTAAAAAGTTAATTGACGTGCTCAACAGGTTAGTAGATAAGGGTAATACGGTTATTGTCATTGAACATAATCTTGACATAATAAAATGTGCAGATTACATAATTGACCTTGGACCGGATGGTGGAGATAATGGAGGATATATTGTTGCAACTGGAACTCCAGAAGAGGTTGCGACAAATGTTAATTCTTGGACAGGTAAATATCTAAAGTCGGTTCTTTGGAGGGATTGATTTGGCATTTACAATCTATATAGCAAGTAAGAACAAACATAAAGCTTATGAAATCAAACTTGTTGCACCTGATTTTGTTGAGTTGTTAAATGTAGATACCGAGATAGACGTCGTTGAGGATGGTGAAACTTTTCTTGAGAACTCAATTATAAAAGCTATAGAATATGGAAAATACGTAAATGGACCAGTTATAGCTGATGATTCGGGGCTTTCCATAAAGGCTCTTGATGGATTCCCGGGTGTTATGTCTGCAAGGTACATGGAAGGTGCAAGTTATGTTCAGAAAATGGAAAGTATCCTCCAATTGATGAAGAATTTTAAGAGTCAAGAAGAAAGAAAAGCAAGATTTGTTTGTGTTGCGTCGTATTATAATCCACTCAATAGTTTCTTGGTTTCCGTAGAAGGTCATGTTGAGGGTATAATTTCATATCAAATACGTGGCGACCAAGGTTTTGGGTATGATCCGATATTCGTTCCGGATGGTTATGATAAGACATTTGGAGAACTCGGAGAAGATGTTAAGAAAATTATAAGTCATAGAAGCATAGCCTTTAGAAAATTGTTTGACATACTAATCAAGCTTGGAGAACTGAATAACCATGGGAAGTGATGTGGAATGTTTACTATAAACGCGGATAGACTATTAAGTCCTGTTGTTCAACCAGCTAAAGGTGATGAAATGAAACGTATAACAGAAGATTTCGACGTGGACATAGTTATCGAAGATGGAAAGATTGTAGATATCAGAAAACATAAAAATGCGGATATGCACGCATTGTTGGTGACTCCTGGATTTTTTGATGCGCATACCCATATACCGTTTATTGGATCGAGAGCAAAAGAATTCTTAATGAGAGCTAAGGGTAAGAGTTATATTGAGATATTAAACGCTGGTGGAGGAATTTACTATACATCAAGATTTGTTAAGAGTGCGACAGAGGATGATTTATATTTGACTAGTAAATCTTACATCAGCAAACTCACTTCTTACGGTGTTGTCGGCTTGGAGTGTAAGAGTGGTTATGGACTTGATTTGGAAAACGAGCTAAAGCAACTGAGGGTTATAAAAAAATTGAGAGCTGACTTACCAAATAAAATTGCAAGCACGTTTCTGGGGCTTCATGCAAAACCTTTGATGGACTCTGAAAAGAAAGATGAAGATACTGTTAAAGAGTATATTGAAGCTATGAAAAATTTACTTGACGTTGTTAAAGTAGAAAAATTAGCTGAGTTTGTTGACGCGTTTGTTGATAAAGGTGTTTATTTGCCACAAGAGCTTCAGGATTTCTTTTCAAAAGCAAAAAATCTTGGTTTTAAAGTTAGGTTGCATGCGGACGAGATAGAAAATGTTGGAGCATCAATATTCGGAGCCAACATTGGGGCCGTAAGTGTTGATCATGTATTGAAAATCTCAGATGAAGACATACAAATTCTTTCAAAAAGCAACACAATGGCAACCCTAATGCCTTCTACGAGTTTTTATCTTGGCGAATCGTACGCTCCTGCGAGGAAATTAATAGATTCTGGTATACCGGTAGCTTTAGGCTCTGATTTTAACCCGGGCTCGTGTCCAATTTATTTACCGGCTTTTGTAATGCATTTAGCTATTAGATTTCTAAATATGGAACCAGAAGAAGTATTAAATGCATACACGGTTAATAGTGCACATTTGCTTGGATTTAGATCTGGAATCATCAAACCTGACTTTCCGGCCGATTTAATAATTTGGAAAACATCTGATTTTCTTGACGTACCATATATGTTCCAAGAAAATTTTGTTGAACACGTTTTTATAGATGGAAGGATGGTAGTTTGAAAAAAGCTGATTTTGTTGTTATTTTTATTATAATTTTCATCTCGCTTGTAAGCATTCTGTTTGGAAAGTTTAGAATTTTACCAAATACGAAGGAGGTAGTTGTAAAAATAGCTGGTCAAGAAACTTACAAGATATTTAAACCAGGTAATTTGGAGATTAAAAATAAGCAGGGAAAGTACATAACAACCTTACACTACGACGGAAGATTAATTTGGGTGACTGATTCGGATTGTCCTGATAAGATTTGTGAAAAGACAGGTAAAATTGGGCCGGGAGGAAGTATAATATGTGTCCCCAATCGGATGATAATAGAATTCAGAAGTTTTCAAAAGAACGCAGACGCACAGACGTGGTAATCTTTGGTGTCTTCACAGCACTTAGTAGTGTAGTGTACGTGGTCGAAGGCTTGATTCCGTTTCCCGTGCCAGGAGGAAAATGGGGATTTTCTAATTTTCTCGTCTTGTACTTTTCATATTACGAAAACATAGCAGATGGTGTATTACTTGCGGTGTTGAAGTCTTTGATTGGCTCGGTATTGTCTGGTACTTTTCTTACACCTGGCTTTTTCATGGGATTTTTGGGTAGTTTAAGTGCTGCTTTTTTCCAAGGATTAGCTTCAAAATCACATCTGTTCAGTATTGTTGGTGTTAGTATCATAGGTATGGTAACGAACAACATTACACAATTTCTCGTCGGTAGTGTGCTCATAGGTTCTTCTGCTATTTATGGATTATTACCCGTTGTTATGTTACTCGGAATATTCTCGGCGGTAGCCAACTCTTACCTTGCAAAGCAGACAAACGATATTCGAAGTTCGAAACTAAGAATTGATAATCCTGAATCTGAGAAAGTTTTAGAAAAGTAAGTGAAAGAGCAGTTGTGATGAATTGTTCAAGTTGAATTATTCAAGAAGTGAGGTGAGGATAATGGTTAAGAGGTCTGACTTTCCGAAAAATTTTATTTTTGGTACAGCCACAGCGGCTTATCAAATAGAAGGCGCTGCAAAGGAAGACGGAAGAGGCCCGTCCATTTGGGATGTCTTTTCTCACACATCAGGAAAAATTCTTAATGGTGACACCGGTGATATTGCATGTGATCATTATCACAGATACAGGGAAGATGTAGCTATAATGAAAGAGATAGGACTTGATGCGTATAGATTTTCCATCTCCTGGTCAAGGGTTATGCCAGATGGGAAGAATATAAATCAAAAAGGGCTTGATTTCTATAATCGATTGGTTGACGAGCTACTTGAAAATAACATAACACCTTTCATAACACTATATCATTGGGATTTACCATATGCGTTGTACGAAAAAGGTGGATGGTTAAATCCAGATACTGCCATGTACTTTAGAGCATATGCAACACTGATGTTTAATGAACTTGGAGATAGGGTAAAACACTGGATAACATTGAATGAACCATGGTGTTCATCTTTCCTTGGGTATTTCACTGGAGAACATGCACCAGGGCATAAAAATTTACAAGAAGCTATCATAGCCGCACATAATTTACTGCGTTCACATGGACATGCTGTGATGGCATTTAGGGAAGAAATAAAAGATGGCCAAATTGGTATAACAAACGTCGCAATGAAAGTAGAGCCAGGTGACTCAAGACCAGAAAGCTTTCTAATGGCAAGTATTGTGGACAAAGTTGTTAATGCATGGTTTTATGATCCTGTAGTGTTTGGAAAGTATCCAGAAGAAGCTGTGAAAAATTATATTGAGATGGGAATAAATGTGCCAGAAGATGAGCAAAATATAATATCAACACCGATAGATTTCTTTGGTGTTAACTACTATACCCGAACTTTAGTTATCCATGATGAAAGCAATCCTATGAGATTTTCTTACGTACAAGGTAACCTTCCGAAAACGGAGATGGGATGGGAAATTTATCCACAAGGACTGTTTGACATGCTTGTTTATCTCAAGGAGAGGTATAGATTACCTTTGTATATCACCGAAAATGGTATGGCAGGACCTGACAAAGTAGTGAATGGAAAAGTAGAGGACGATTACAGAATAGAGTATCTCGTAAAACATTTTGAAAAGGCACTTGAAGCTATAAACGCTGGCGTAAACTTAAAAGGATATTTCATATGGTCACTTGTGGATAACTTCGAATGGGCATATGGTTATTCAAAGAGATTCGGTATCGTTTATATAGATTACAACACACAGAAGCGAATATTGAAAAAAAGTGCCTATTGGCTTAAGGAATTCTTGAAAAGCTGAACGTAAAGCTAAATCCGGGATTTGCGCAAGATTAAATCCCGGATTTATGTTTATTTAATTCCGTACAATCGTTCCTTTGGGCTAACTATCTCGGTGATTCTGACACCAAAGTTTTCATCTATCACGACAACTTCTCCGCGTGCTATTAACTTATTATTCACATATACATCAACAGGTTCGCCAGTAAGTTTATCCAATTCTATAAGTGAACCAACGCCAAGTTCCATAACTTCTTTTAGTGTTAGTTTGGTTCGTCCGAGCTCAACTGTAACATTTAGCGGTACATCAAAAAGCAATTGCAATCTTTCATCGATAACTTGTGGTTTTTGTTCAACAGTCGATGTTTTACCAAAGTCTTCAAATTGAACAGGTCTTGCTGCTACCACTGGTTTTTCTTCTTTTTTTGGTGGTGTAAATCCTTGTGAAACGGTAGTGGAAGGTTTTTGTGCAGTTTGTGCAGCTGGTTTGGATTCAAAAGTAGTAGCACCAAAGATCATTTCGTGCAATTTTTTTACAAAAGGTATAGGCATTGCAAGAAAAAACCTTGCCGATTCAAGTTCTTCTACAGACATATTGAAGTTCACTTTCGCCACTTTCTCACTTTCATCGCCTATCGGTGGGAATTTGACATCTTGTCTACTAAAGTCTAATATTTCAACAGCAGGTGGAGTTATATTGACCGGTTTTTTGATCATATCTGATAGCGATGTCGCAGCAGATCCCATCATTTGATTCATTGATTCACCAACTGCACTTAATTTTAATTCATCGAGTTCGTCGCTTTCTATTTTTCCAACACCACCCATCATTATATCTGCAATCTGCGCAGCTGTTCTCTTCTCAAGTACAAGTGCGTTAAGTCCTTCTACTGCTCCTTCAAAATGGATAACAACACAAACCTTTTCTCCTTTTATTTCCTCTCTGAGACTTTTTAGAGTCTTTACTTCGACCTCCGGTGTGGATATATCAACTTTCCTGCCCAAAATATTTGACAGTGCAGTTGCGCCAGCACCAAGTATAATATTCCCAACTTCTCCTATCATATCTTTTTCTATATCAGTCAACGATTCAACTTTTGCAATTTGACCAAGTAACGCGTCAAGTTCCTCTTGAGAAAGGAATTCGTTTCCCATCATCATTCTTCTTCACCTTCCTCTATGACTTGAGTGATTTTAACTGCGTAATTTCCTTTGTATTGACCTGGTTTTCCAAAAAACTTTACCTTTTCGTTAACTTCAACTTTTATAGGTTCGTCATAGTGTTCTTTCAATCTTATTACATCTCCTGCCTCCAAGGTGAGTATCTCACCAAGAGTCAAAACTGTTTCTCCAATCTTTGCAATAACTTCTACCTTCGTCTTTTTTATGTTCTCCTTTAGATTATCAATTAACTCTTGAGTGATTTCTTTTTGCTTTACCTTAAACCAACTCTGTGTTGTTAGTTTTTCGCCTATAGGCTCAATGACAGATGAAGGCCAACATATACTCATATAACCTTCGACTTTTCCAAAATTTACAAAAAATGTAACTGCAAGAACCATTTCATTACTTGGTACGATTTGGACAAATTGTGGGTTAGTCTCTGTTGATTCAACAACGGGTATGAAAGGATGGATTGAAATCCAAGCTTGTGAGAGTGCTGTGAGTATATTTACTATCTCTTTCTTAATTATTCCCATCTCTATTTCAGTTGGTATTCTTTTCACATCAACGATTTCACCTGGTCCTCCAAGTAACACATCCAATATACCATAGAATATTTCAAGACTTGTATTGAGTATCGCGCTCCCAACAAATTCCCTTGCTGTGAAAATTGTTATAAAAGAAGGATTACCTATGGATTTCATGTACTCATCATACGTAAGCTGGTCTATACCAACAACGTTGACAGAGGTAAAAGATCTTAATTTTCCAGAGAAATAAGTTGAGACACTTCTTGCAAAGTTTTCATGGATCATTTGAACGGTTCTGATTTGCTCTTTAGAAAATTTTTGCGGTCGTAAAAAATCATAGGTGCGAATCTTTTTTTCTTCGCGTTCTTTCTTTACTTCCTCTATACTAACTTCGCCTTGAGATAGCGCAGATAACAAACGATCTATTTCCTCTTGACTAAGTACATCTGACAAGTGAGACACCTCACTCTCTCGATTACTGATCGTTAACTATTTACTGTTATGCTACATGGTCACAAGCAAGTGTGAAAAAGATTGGATTACGAACTTATTGAACACTGCTTATTGATTTAACGTATATGTAAACATTAATAACACCGAATTTTTCTTTTTCACCAGTGAACCCTGTGATTTCATTCACCGCCTCGCGTATCTGCTTTTTCAACAAATCAAGCCCTGCTGGAGTGGTAAGCTCAAATCTTTCTTTGCTTAAAAAGATGGTACTTAGAGCATCCATAATTTCATCATTTTTGTCAGCCACAGCAGCTCTGCACGGTTCACTTCCGACAAGTAGAGTCAGGGAATCTACAACTACCACATCTCTTCCACCTTTAAGCATAAACGTTTGGAACTTACCAGCTTGTATAACAACAGCTTTAATTTGCGTAGGTGTTGTCATTTGTTGTTCTTGTTGTGTTTCTTGTGGTTGTCTGTTGGAACCTAAGACAAAAAATACAGTCAAGCTAACAACCAACGAAATAATTAGAGGAATAACCAAAATTTTTACAATTCCCATTATAGGGTTCGGTTTCTTACCGGCTTGTTCTTGCTGTTCCATTTCTTCTGGCATTATCATCCACCCCTTGTCTCACGCTTTATCATTATCTCAATTTTTCTGTGTTTGTTTCTTGTTATTTCCACATCTCTATTATACTTAGACGTAATTTCCGCTTTTTTTGTTTGATATTCATTAAAGGTTATTTTACCGCTCTCATAATCGCTTTGAAGTTTTGAGATATCGAAATCGTAGTTTGCCTTCAAAGATTTAAGCTCTTTGTTTACGTCCACATCGCCTTTTCCGATGGGAACGAATCTGTCAGGCGAATAAAAATAGTCAATGTCAAACAATCCTGTCCTTATATCAGCTAATCTTAAAACATACCTTTTTTGCCTTAATTGCGTTAATAAAAAATTAACTACACTTGATGCCCTTGCGCTACTCAAATGCCAATTTGACGGGTATATAGAATCCGGTGTGACTGGTCTATCATCTGCATAACCTCTTACTTCTAAAATATTCGACGTATGCTCAATCACTACAGCACCGAGCTTTTCAATTATTTCCTTTGCTTCCGCAGTTAGCCTTGCACTACCAGGATCGAATATTTTAAAATTACTAAGTGTTATTAGTGTACCTTCGTCTTTATCTTCTATTGTAATTTTTCCTTTGTACTCTTCGGATATTCTCAAAAGTTCTTGATAAACACCGGGCTTGCTTGATATAAGAGCTTCTTCACTCAAAGTTTGTCCGCCAGTTAAAACACTTGGCGGATTTCCCTTTAGCGCGACTGTAATACCCACAACCACCTGTTGAAATTTTCCCGGTGTTATCGTTGACATTGAAAACAACAGAACGAAAAATGTAAGTAGTAATGTCACCATATCTCCGTAGGTATTAAGCCATTCAGGAACAGATTTGCAGACACACCTTTCCTTTTTAGCCACTAAGCACCAGCTCCCTGGACCTGGGCTTCATATTTTGTACGTTCTTGTGACGGCAAATATGACTTCAATTTTTCTTCAAGTACTCTTGGGTTTTCACCAGCTTGGATAGAAAGTACACCTTCCAAGATCATTCTTTTGGATAGTTCAAGATCTGCCGCTCGTCTTGCGATCTTTTCTGCTACAGGAATACCAACTATATTCGCAAGTATCGAACCGTAAAGTGTTGTTATCAGTGCAACAGCCATTGAAGGACCAAGAGTCTCGGGATTGTTCAAACTTTTCAACATTTGAATCAATCCGACAAGTGTACCAATCATACCAAACGCCGGTCCAAATGTTCCAAGTGAGTCAAAAAATCCCTTTTGATCCAACAATTCAGAAGTTGCCATGTCAATCTCAATTTCCATCATATTCTTTAACACTTCTGGTTCTGTACCATCAACGACAAGTTGCACTGCCTTTTTAAAGAACGGATCTTGTATCTCTTCAAGGTTAGCTTCAAGTGAAAGTAATCCTTCTCTACGGGCTTTTTCAGAGAAACTGACAAGAGTTCTCAACGTGCCTGCATAATCTATCTTGGGTTCTTTTATAGCATTCATGATAACTTTAACAATTCCAAAAACCACATTCTTTTTGTTTGCCGTAATGGCAGATGAAATTGCTCCTCCAACTGTTATGACAAGAGAAGGTATGTTTATAAACGTTGCAAAATCTCCGGCACCGCTCACTATACCATAGATCATCATACCAAACCCAAGAACAACACCAATTATAACCGTTATATCCACTATTCCTCACCTACCACGGGGGGTAAAGAGATCTTTTTTTTGTATTCCATTATTTTTTTAATTACTTCTTCAACTGGATCTGCAACAATATACTTTTTTCCGTTAAACAGAGTTATGGTGGTATCCGGATTTGCTTCGACTTTTTCTATATATTCTGCGTTTAGATAAAATTCTTTACCATTAAGTGTTGTGAGTCTTATCATTTGAAAACTCCTTCCTTCAGTTTACCTTGCAAATTCCACAACCGATGGCTAAGGTTTCTAGTATATCATTATCTTCTCAAATTTACAACTTCCTGGAGTATCTGATCGGCGGTTGTAATAGTTCTTGCATTTGCTTGGAAACCTCTCTGAGCGATTATCAATTTTGTGAATTCTTCGGATAAATCGACATTCGACATTTCAAGTGCACCTGCTATAAGGGAACCAAATCCTCCCTTGCCCGGTTGCCCTATTCTAGCTGTTCCACTGTTTGAACTTTCTCCGTAGAGTGAGTTACCAAGTTCAAGAAGACCTGCTGGGTTGTTGAATGTTGCAAGAGCTACTCTTCCAAGAGTATCAACTAAACCATTTGTGAACGAGCCTATTATGTCACCATTTTCGGAAATGGAGAAAGATTCAAGAACACCTTGCGCATTTCCATCTTGATATTTCACAAACGCATCAGCAAGGGCAGCAAATTGGGTCATGCTGTTTAAGTCAAGTTTTATCTTGACTATACCATCACCATTTTCCCCGGCATTGAACATTATAGCATCTATATTTTCTCCCTCGACAACTTTACCTGTAGAAGGATCAAATGGATTTACACCAACCAACCTACCAGTTTTGTCAAATCTTACAATTCCGTACTTACCACTTGTTATTTCCGTTCCAGTTTCATAGTTTGATAGGTACTTGATATTCTCACCTGATGCACTCCTGATTCTGAACGCCCAAACGTTTTCTTTATCACCGTAAACAGAGGCAAGTTTGACAAAATCTATATACAGTGTGTATGCATTTCCAAGAGAATCATAAACTTGTGTGGACGTGGTATAGAATGGTGATTTAAATGAAACTACTGAAAAATTTGTTGGATTGTCTGCCTCGTAAAATCTTGGTTCACCTGCACCCGGAATTGTAAGTAAGTCCATCTTCGATGGTTGGTAAATTTCGTCTATGTATGAACTACCGTTCAAAAAATTGTTATCGTAAACTACATTTGCTCCATTAACTAATAACATATTATAAGTACCCACAGCATTACCTGACACAGAGTCTCTTACTACCCTTACAATGCCATACTTTCCTTGAGTGTAATCAAAAGATATTTTGCTATTTCCTCCTCCAACGTCAGTAGCTGTTACAATCTCAGAGCCGAAAACTTTTCCGTTTATCAAAATTTTAACACGGTACTGCACACCTGGTGTTAAAGCGTTACTTGTGACACTTTGAGTCCCAGGGGCATTTATGTTTTGAGCAGGTACAGTCGTTGGTGTACCATCAAGATTTTCGACGATGTATTGTACTGTAAAATTTCTTGAAAGCTGCCCATTAGTATTTGAGGAAATTGTTTGGTAATCAAATTGCAATCCGAGTGGAACAATTTCCTGAGTGGAAGCAGCAATTTCAACAAAATAAGTAGCACCATTTTGAAGTTTTTCGGAAGTTATAGATTCTGTTGTAGTGCCGTTCAAAACATTTCTTGATATTGTATCTACTATCCTTCCGGTGTTATCTCTTATTATAAACAAGTAGTTTCCATCTTGCTGTTGAATGGGTGTAGTTATACTAAGCACTCCGTTTGAGGCAGTACCTGATAGTTTTTGCTTAATTGCGCCAGCGTTTACTACATTCCCAAATTTGTCAAACTTAATAAAGATTTTTCCATCAATTTTATCATCCAAATTTGCATCAATTTTTCCCAAGTATATTTGATAATCTCCAAACGTATCCTCAAGACCTCCAAAATCTCTTTCAAAGGAAACTTTTGTATTTATCGTTCTACCACCGTAACCATTAACTGCAATAACGAATTTTTCAGGGCCAACTCTGGCATCCAAGTTTCCTGCCAGTTGCATTCTTGATGTTTGTTTGGCCGCCATACTGAGTCCTGAAGATATCTTTATATCTCCTATTGGTTTGTTAGTATCCACAACTCTTCTACCACTAACAGGATCTACCTCTGCAACCCATCCTTGTAACTTCAGTCCAGTTGTAGGTTGCACAACGGTTCCATGTAAATCAAGATCGAAGTTTCCTGCTCTCGTATAGAATTGTCTTTGACCGTTTGAAAGAATGAAGAACCCTTCACCTTGAATAGCAAGGTCTGTTTTCTTACCGGTGTTTTGAAAGCTACCTTGATTCATTATTTTATCAATCGATGCCACACGTATTCCGTAACCAATTTGCTTGGGGTTTGTGCCACCTGTACTGTCAGAGGCTCTGCGGGACATTGCAAGAATCTGGGAAAAGTTAGTTGCGTATGTAACACGCGAACCTTTAAACCCGATTGTGTTTACATTGGCGATGTTGTTACTAACAACATCAATTTCTTGTTGAAAACCTTGTAGGCCTGTAACACCACTGTATAGTGATCTCATCATATACACTCACCCCTACGCATAAATTTCTGATATTTGTGATATATCGTAAATTTTATTGTTTACAACTATATTGATCTTATTTTTATCAAACTGCACACCTGATACTTTACCACTTTCGATTGAAGGTATTTCCTCATAGCTTCCATCTGCTGCAGTTTTCAGTATTTTGAAAATATATTTTCCATCTTTTACTTTTGTACCTTTTTCATCTTTGCCATCCCATGCAAAAAATCTCATCCCTGCTTCGACTTGTCCTATTTTCTCCTCTTTGACAAGTTTTCCATTCTCATCAAATATTTTGATGATTATATTAGCAGGTGAATCCAGTTTAAACACCTTTGATTCAGCAACACCGTTTTGAACGTTGATAACATTCGTTTTTACTACGGCTGTTTTGCCTATCATCGAAACAGCCTGGGTTCTGTAAAGTTGTGATGCGTTGTCAACAAACATTTGAACTGCTTTACTCATGTTCATCACCTGCTCAAGTGAAGAAAGTTGAGACATCTGGGCTACAAAATCTCTATCTTTCATCGGTTCAAGTGGATCTTGGCTTTTTAACTGCGTCAGAAGAAGTCTTAAGAAGGCTTCTTTATCGAGATCCTTTTTTGTTGTTCTATCGTTCGCTTGTGAAAAGAGATTAGATATCGTATTCACGTTCATCATCATCTTCGTTCACCTCTGTTTTCATATATCTTCTTCTATTTTCATCTTGGTTATTTTGATTTGATTGTTGATGATTTTTCTCATGATCATAGTATCTTTCTTCTTCCTTTAATCTAATTTCAATATTCCTTACATCAAAATCAAGCGAACTCAATTTTTCTCGAAGCACGTATATGTTTTTCTCTATAATTTCTTTTGCTCGTTCATTTTCCGCAACAAAAAGCACAGTTAATTGTCTACCTTCCTTTTTCATTTCAACATCTAGATTACCGAGATTTTGAGGTACAAGCTTCATTTGGATTCTTTCTTCAAGCCTGTTTGAAAGGCCAAATTCACGTATTTTTTCGTATATTTCCTCAAGGTTTCTTGAGGCTTGTAGTCTCTCGGCTAACTCGTATTTTCCATTTAAAACATTCGAAACTGTTTCTAATTTTTGCTCAGAGAATTTGTAGGTTAATTCGGCTAACCTTTCAACAAACTTATTTGAAACTTTTGGTTTTTCTCCGTTTAATGTATTTTCTTTTTCGTTATTCTCAGATTTTTCTTTGTACTCTACATGAAATGATTTTATTTCTATATTATTCTTCGTTGAATCGGATGCACTTTTCCTTAAACTATCTTGATTGTTTGTATCATTATACTGACTTTGTTTGGTTTGTTGTCCACGTTGGTCAGATTTATTACTTTCGTTTGTTTGCTTGGTTTGAGAAGCAGATTGATTGTCTGCAATTTGACTCTCATTTTGCTGTCTTTGCTCACCAATCCGTCGATCTTCTAAATTTGTTACACTTGCTCTTGTAATTTCTTTGAGATCTTCAGCAATGTTTTCATTTGTGTTTAAAGTTTTAGATTCAGAAGTTTCATCTACTTTCGGCTTTTCTGCATTTTTCTTGACGTCTGTGATTTCTGGGTTTACAACATCAGTCGATGAAAATTTATCGTTTTTTCTTTCAACCTCTGATGTGTTGTATTTCAACGAAAAAGCTTGCTGACCTGCTTGATTTACAAGTACTAAGGGCGATACTTCTATATCTTCTTGCATTCTTTTTTCGCTGTTGACTGAATGAATTTTTTCCATTTCAACAGTATCGCTATGCACAAAATATCTATGATTATTATCCACTTGCTGTATCTTGTTATAACTCTTAGGCTCTACATCAAGTCCCGACAAATCTTCGTCTGTTTTTCTTTGAACTTCTTGTAGTCTATTGCTTATTGTTAAGTTGTTTTCATTGTTTTCTTGTTTGAAGATAGCTGCATTCTCATTAGTTTTCCTATAAATTTCTTGTGGTTTTCTGTTCGCTATTGAGTTATTTTCGTTGTTTTGTTGATTGAAGATTGTTAGATTTCCATTGGTTTTTTTGATATCTCCTTGTAGTTTGTTGTTTATTATTGAACCATTTTCGTTGTTTTGTTGATTTGAAGTTGTTAAATTTCCAGTAAGTTTCTTAGAGGTTTCTTGTGGTTTGTAAGTATTTTGGATGTTCTCTGAAGTTATTTGTGGTATTAGCTTGATGGTATTATCATGCGCCTTGGTTTTGTTTGATTTCTCAGCATTCGAGTAATTGACCAAGTTTGGTTTGACTGTATCTAAGTTGTCGATATTGTTCTGAATAATCGCAATGTAATTAAAGCTTATTACTATTTGCTTCAATTTCTGGAGGTCTTGATCAAGTGAATTGTAACTACCGTAGCTGGTTTTTCCAAACTCTTTGCTAGCATCGCCAACCAGTTTAAACGTTTGCTCTGAGTTTGTCTCCATTAAACTGTTGTTTGTATCACCAATATTATTTTTGTAACGGGCATCATCTTTTCCTTGTGACTGCGAATTTATAAACGTTGGTGATTCTAATGCAACTGGTAATTTTTCTTTGAGTTTATCAATAGAAACAGAAATGATTTCATCTTTACTCGCTTTCATTTCAGCATTGTGTGGATGGATTTGAACATAAGTTCTTGTGTCTTCGGGAGCTGATGAATTTTTTGGTGCGGAGGACTTTGTGTGATTTTCCATTTCTTTGATTAAATTAACAATTTCGTTGTAAGAATGCAATACATCTTCAGAAATCCTGTTGTCAGATTCCTTCGTATATAGAGAGTGAGAATGCATGTTACTTGGTATTGCATTGAACATGTTTTCAGAGTAACTAATGTAATTCTGTTGATTGCCAAAATTCAGTGACTGTGGATTATTTGCTTGATTTGATAGTTGAGTTGTATCTTTCTGATTATCTACCTTTGCATCTTTACCGGTTTGATACTCGGTTATTTTGGGAAGTTCGAAGTATATATTTTCTAAATCGACAGTTTCTCCACTGTTTGTGTGAGTTCGGTCTTTTAGCTCACCTACCATGCTTTTCAAAGATTGCAAAGGTTCTTTGGTTGGAAGAGTTTTTTGCTTATTTGACAAGTACTCGGGTGTATTTTCGAAATTTGTGACATAATCCATCTTTTTGTTTTCACCAGTGTCTGTGTTAGGTTTTTGGTCTATTGGATCTGTAGTATAGATTTTTTGTGCGAAAAATCTTTGTAACTGTTGTGTTATACCTGATTTTTCATCTTTGACATTTAATCTTATTAGCTGAGAATTGTCATTTTCGAAATCTTTCTGGTTTATTTCACTTGTTTCTGTACTTTCAGAGTTTTCCATAACTAAATTCTGTTCGGTATCTTTGATATCGGTTGGTCTTTCTTTGTCAATATTGACAGGCTTTTCAGAGACTTGTTGATTTTGGCTGTTTTTATCTGCATATGAGGCTTGTAAAGTGGAATTTTTACCTTTCTGTTTTTCGATTGCTTGACTTGGATTAATTGCATTGCTGTTATCTTCAGAAATTTCTTTAAGTTTTTCATCATTCAATTGTGAAAAAACTTGCTGCAGAACCTCTTCGAATGTTTTTCCGTTCGCGTCTGCAGAATTTTGTATCTTATTTATTACGGTTTTTATCGTCTCTGGATTGGCTATCTCAAAGATCTTTGCTAAATTTACTATATTGCTCAAAACTTTGCCCCCTTGTTCATTATTTGGATAAACAGTTCTTCATCCTTATCCTTTATGTCCTTGAGTAACCTTACCATTGTTTGGTTGTCTACACTTGATATAAGGTAAAAAACAAGATCAGGTTTGGATCTTATCTTTGTTATAAAATCCCATAATTGCTCATAGCTCATTTCTTTTAAAAATGCAGATAATCCTTTACTAAATCCACTCAGAGTGACAATTTCTGCTTCGGTTGTTACCATTTCCTCTATTGTTTTTCTCAAGCTTTCAGTTCTAAGGTCAAGCTCGCTTATTATCTGGTCCACTCCACCAATTTTTTCAACTACTTGTGCAGCTTTCGTTGGGTTAGCTGATGTAAGTTGCTGGATCATTTCTGCTCTTATATCTGGTGTCAATCTTGAAAGCACAATTGCTAATGTTTCAACAGACATGTTATCGGAACTCATCAATCTTCTCAATTGCGCAGGATCAGAATTAGAAAATGTGTCGACTATGTCTTGAAGTCGTTTTAATGTTATAATGTCTTCAACTTTGTTCAATTCTTCTTTCAGTCTTTGTTCTTTCCAACTTTCTTCAATTGATTTCAAAGAATTTAGTATATTGTCAATTTGTTTTGATTTTTCTGCGATTTCCAGTTCTTTTTTCTCCAGTTCTTTTAATTTTTCGTTGAGTTGGATAGAATATTGATTGTAAATTTTTTCAAAATATTCCTTAGCACTCATTATGTCAAGGCTTTCATATTTTACAAAGTTTTTTACAATCGGTATTTGAGAAAAAAGATAACTTAAGTAATTTCTCCATGCCTGAAGAAGGCTTGATTTTTCGCCATACAGTTGTTTTTCTAAGAAAGATGAGTAACCTATGAGAAAGAGTATAAATATAAGAACAATTGCTATGAATATACCCAAGAGTATCTTTACCAAGTTACTTTTTTTCATTAGTTCACCTCCATTTATTTATTCTTCTAAACGTGTGGTGTTTCCTATACACAAAAAATGAAAACCGAGGCAGTAGAAAATGCCTCGGTTTTTTATTAAGGATATTTAGACTTAGCTTTAGATTATTCTTCTGCTTGTTCTTCAAGGTATCTTTTGCGCTCAGCAATTATTTTTTCTTGGATGTTTGGTGGCACAACTTCGTATTTAGCAAATCTCATGGTAAAGTACCCTCTACCACTTGTAATGGAGGATAATCTTCCTTGAAAATCGAGCATTTCAGCAAGTGGCACTTCAGCCTTAACAACTGTTGTACCTTTACCGGCTGGTTCCATTCCCATGGGTCTTCCTCTTCTTGAGCTTATGTCTCCCATGACATCTCCTGCATTTTCATCCGGTGTGAATATTTCAACATACATTACTGGCTCAAGTAAGACAGGCTTTGCTTGTTGCATACCTTTCTTGAATGCTTGAATAGCGGCAATCTGGAACGATATGTCTGAAGAATCAACTTCGTGATATGAACCATCAAAAAGCGTAACTCTGACATCAACGACAGGATATGCTGCAAGCACACCTTTTTTCATAGCTTCTCTGATACCTTTTTCAACGGATGGAATGAAGTTTCTTGGAATTACACCGCCAACGATTTTATCAACAAACTCAAATCCTGTGCCTCTCTCTGCTGGTTCAAGTTCGATCTTAACATGCCCATATTGACCATGTCCACCAGATTGCTTTTTGTGCTTGTGTTCGGATGTTGCTTTTCCGAGAATAGTTTCTCTGTAAGCTATCTTCGGTTTTCCAACTTCAACATCTACACCGAAAATGTTTTTCAGTCTTTCAACCATTACATCTAAATGCATACCACCAATACCGGAAATAACTGTCTCCGAAGTCTCTGGATCAAATTCCCAAGCAAATGTTGGATCAGAATCTGCAAGTCGGCTAAGCCCATTACTTATCTTATCGATATCAGATTTTGACTTTGGATTAACGCTCTTTGAGATCATTGGTTCTGGATATTCTGGAGGAACGATTGTAAGTTTTCTATCCTTGTGGGTGATAGTATCTTTGACACCACTTTCTTTCAGTTTTGGTAATACTACGATGTCACCACATGAAACTTCGTCTACTTCGTACGTATCTTTACCTTTGGCAAAATACAAATGTCCAGCTTTTTCTTGCGTGCTTCTTGTCACATTGTTAAACGAATCGCCAGGTTTCATATTGCCAGAAATTATCTTTATAAAGCTTAATTTTCCAACAAATGGATCAACTACAGCTTTGAATGTGTATCCTACAAGTGGGTCTGTTTCCGATGGATTTATTTGTATTTCGTCTCCGTTTTCAAGTTTACCTTTGTAAGGTTTTGCCTCAAGAGGTGTTGCACCTATGTCGTTTATTATCCTTAGCAAGAAATCTATACCTATGTTTTTCTCTGCCGAACCAACAAGTACTGGTACTACCTGCCTTTCAATGTACCCCTTTCTTAGGGCACTTATTAGTTCTGCGGGAGAGATCGGTTCTTCTGCAAAGTATTTTTCCATCAAGCCATCATCGAGTGATACGATGTCTTCCATTATGGACATTTTAAATTCGTCAATTTTATCTTTTATTTCTGATGGTATTTCGGATACTTTAGATTTTCCTCCATCGTAAATGTATGCCTTACCAGAAAGTATATCAACAAAACCTTTAAAACTTGATTCCTCACCTATCGGATAGACGATAGGTACTATCTTTGCTTCAAATCTTTCTTTTAAAGAAGAAAGTGTATTCTCAAAGTTTGCCCTTTCTTTATCCATCTGGTTGATAAATACCATTATCGGTTTTTCCATTTCGTTTGCTATTGACCAAGTTCTTTCTGTTTGAATTTCCACACCAGCTGTTGCGTTAACCACACTAAGTACGTTTTCAGACACGAATACAGCGCTTATAACCTCGCCTATAAAATCACTGAAACCAGGAGTGTCTATAAACGTATACTGTTTTCCTTCAAATTTGAATGTCCCAACGTGCGAGTTTATACTTGCTCCCCTATGCATCTCAATTGGGTCTGAGTCGATCTCTTTCCTTGTCACGTTGAATCCACCCATGTTCAACGCAGCAACCATGAGAGTGGACTTACCTGAACCGTTGTGTCCTACAAGTACCACCGTTCGTTTATCCTTTGAAACCATTTCCCCACCTCCAAGCATGCTTATTGGAAACGATACACTGATGTATATTTTACCAAAATATTTGCTTTTTTCAAATCATCTCTTTTATAATCCACAGTGACCCATTACGTCTAAACATCTCTTTTTACCACGTAATGGACGTTTATTGTGCCTTTATCGTTTAATTTCAAGATATTTTCTAATTTTAACTCCATCTTTTTCAATATTTCATTGCTAAACAAATTTATTCCACTTGGAAGTACGATAGGCTCTATACTTAAGTAGAGGTCTGTTACAGCGCCTTCGCGTACGAATTGTGTAAAAACACTTTGACCACCAATAACACAAACATCGTTGTAGCCAAGTTCGAGAAGATCTTGTAAAATTTTCTTACAATTTCCTGATAATACTACGTCTGGTAACAGATCACCGAAAACATATTCGCTGTTGTGAGTTAATACAACATTAACTCTTTGAGGTAACTTTTTACCAATAGTTTCGAATGTCTTACGTCCCATGATTACAACGCCGGATTGCATCGTTATCTTTTTAAAAAATTGTTTATCTTCTTTACTTGACCAGTCTATTTTATCAAATTCGCTCAAAGCAATCGTCCCACGAATATCGGTTACGGCCAAAAGCCTCACACGCATAAAAACAACTCCTTTTGAGCTGTAGATTGAGAACCACAAAAAATAAAAAGCCAGGGTGGAAATTCACCCTGGCTTTATCATTTTGTTAATTAATATTCTGGCATTTCAGGAGTTGATGCACCCTTTTTCTCTTCAGGTTTTTCAACAACAAGAACTTCGGTTGTCAACAACATACCTGCGATTGATGCGGCATTTTGGAGAGCACTTCTTGTGACCTTTGCCGGGTCAATTATACCACGTTCATACATGTTGCAGTATTCACCTTTCAATGCATCAAATCCATAGGCAACTTCGTCTTTTGAAAGCACATTGTGTACAATAATTGCACCATCGTAACCTGCGTTAGTAGCAATTTGTTTGATAGGTGCTTCGAGTGCATTGTAAACAATTTGTGCACCAAGTTTTTCATCACCAGTGAGCTCACCAAGGAGTGGTTCGAGAACTTTTCTTGCTCTTAACAACGTAATTCCTCCGCCAGGAACTATACCTTCTTCGACTGCTGCCCTAGTAGCGCTAAGAGCATCCTCGATTCTGTGCTTCTTTTCTTTAAGTTCTGTTTCTGTTGCGGCACCAACTTTAATTACTGCAACACCACCAGCAAGTTTTGCCATTCTCTCTTGGAGTGTTTCTTTTTCGTACTCACTTGTTGTTTGCTCTATCTGAGCTTTGATTTGAGCAATTCTCTTTTTGATTTCTTCTGGTTTACCTTTACCACCTACGATTATCGTTTCGTCTTTTTTAACCCTTACAACGTCTGCTTTTCCAAGATCTTGCAATGTCAGATCTTCAAGATTAATTCCGACTTCTTCACTTGCAACGATACCGCCTGTTAAGATAGCGATATCTTGTAGCATTGCCTTCCTTCTATCACCAAAACCAGGAGCTTTTACTGCAACTGTGTTGAGCGTACCTTTAAGTTTGTTAAGAACAAGCGTTGTAAGCATTTCACCTTCAACGTCTTCTGCAATAATTACGAGTGGTCTGCCAGTTTGAGCAACTTTCTCAAGAATTGGAATGAGAGGCTTGACATTCGAAAGCTTTCTGTCGGTTATAAGTATGAATGGTTCGTTGTAAACAACTTCCATTTTTTCTGGATCTGTTACAAAGTATGGCGATATGTAACCCCTATCAAATTGCATACCTTCTGTAAATTCGACATAAGTATCGATCGTTTTGCTGTCTTCAACTGTAATAACACCGTCTTCTCCAACTTTTTCCATTGCTTCCGCAATAAGCTTACCTATTTCCTCGCTGTTTGCACTGATTGCTGCAACATGAGCAATATCTTCAGTGCTTGAAAGTTTCTTAGAAATCTTCTTAATCTCTTCGACAACCTTGGCTGTAGCTTTATCAATACCTCTTTTCACAAGTATTGGATTTGCACCTGCTGCTACCATTTTTAGTCCTTCTTTAATCATTGCTTGTGCAAGTACTGTTGCTGTTGTTGTACCGTCACCCGCAACATCGTTTGTCTTACTTGCAACCTCTTTTACAAGCTGAGCACCTAAATTTGCGAATTTGTCTTCAAGTTCGATTTCTTTTGCAATAGAAACACCATCGTTTGTAATAGTCGGACTACCCCAAGATTTTTCGATAACAACATTTCTCCCTTTTGGACCAAGTGTTATCTTAACAGCATTAGCAACTGCGTCAACACCTGATTCAAGAGACCTTCTTGCTTCTTCACTGTATCTCAACAACTTTGCCATAACTCACACCTCCTCCTTTATTGTTCAATTTTTGCAAGAATGTCGTTTACATCAATAATGATATAGTCTTCCTCTTCGATTTTTATTTCCGTACCGGAATATTTGTTGAAGATAACCTTATCTCCAACTTTAAGCTCGCAACCTTCGGGAAGTTTACCTATTTCAACTATTTCAGCTTTCATAGGTTTTTCCTTTGCAGCATCTGGAAGTACAATACCTCCTGCTGTTTTCTTTTCCTCAACAATAGGCTTTATAAGCAGTCTTTCACCAAGTGGTTTCACTTTCATACACTTTACCCCCTCCTGTCACAGTTTTGGTTTATTATCACTCTAATATTTCGTGTGCTAATTTGAGTATAACAAAAAAAAGCAAATTGTGAATCCTGAAAAATTGCAACTAATCTGTTTTAAATGAAATTATTGATCTTTATATGTCGTTTTTGCTTTTTTTCGCACCAAGCCAATGTAAATTTTTGCTTGAAAATAAAAAATAAACGTTGGGACGAATGCCCAACGTTAATAATCTACAAAAAAGTTGATTTTTTGGTGGAGCCGATGGGACTTGAACCCACGACCTCTACCGTGCCATGGTAGCGCTCTCCCACCTGAGCTACGGCCCCGGACATAATCCAGCAAAATTATAACACACATTTTTGAAAAATCAAGTTGGATTTAGGAGATAAAACGAAAAACGAAGAATAATCCATATGAAAACTGAAGTATTTTGGGGAGTGAGAAAGTGGGAAGATTTGCAATTTCAGTTGGAGTTTTTGTTTTGGCAGTTATTTCGATTGTAGTGCTCCAAAGCTGTATGAAATCAGCAGAACTTAGCAAACCTTTCAAAGCTCTGGACATCAAAGTGAGTCAAGTTGGAAAAGTTGGGAAAACTATTGATATGATGATTGAAACACTTGAACCTGGTATTCCAAAGATATTTTTGAGTATAGAAAGTAGTGATACAAAGATCACAGAATTGTTGAAATCTTATCCTTACAAGTTTAGTTGGAAACCAGAAAAACCAGGAATTTATAAATTGGAAGCCAAAGGATTTTCTGTTGTTGATGGCAAAACTTATGTAGATCAAAAACAAATTGTTGTTTATGATTCTTTACCACCTTATATAGAGAAAATAAGTGTTATACCAAATAAGTTGTACGAAGGTGATGAAGTATTATTACAGCTAAAAATTGGAAGTAGCAATCCAAAGATAGATCTGACTGCAAATGGTCTATTAGTTGATTCGTCAAACACGACTAATATTCAAGTTTCTCCTGGTTACAATTTTATTAGGCTTGGAAAAATTCAAAAAAGTGGTTTAATCCAGTTGTTTGTAAGAACGAAAGCATACGATACGCAAGATTCAACTACCTTAGTTCTTCGGGTAAACCAGAATGATAAAATTCCACCTGAAATAACAGTATCAGCTGATACTTTTTATTCCCCAGAATCAAATATAACACTCAGGGTTACTTTGAGAGATAATGTTGAGCTTTCTAAATTTAGACTAACCTTTGATGGTGAGGCTGTTGTTGAAAGAAATATAAGTGGTACCATTTATACGGAAGAAATCTCCATAGGTAAAAAAGATACAGGAACTCATGCGATAAACGTTGTAGCTTATGATAAAGAAGGAAATATGTACACCTTTGCAAAAAGAATATACGTCGGTGGAACAGCGTTAAGGTTCAAGGTAGAGCTGAGTCCTAGTGAGCTAACTGCCGGTCGCACTGCTGTGATAGCTATGATACCTGAGGAAAAGGATGTAAAATATTCTAAGATAATATATCTTGTGGATGGGAAAAGAATTGCTGAATACCCAAATGAAAATGTTAAAAATCCTCAATTGTTCACTCTCTGGGAAGTGGAGGAGGGTGAACATTACATAACAATTTATGCGGAATCTGAGGACGGGAGAGCAGGCATCGCTGAAACTACGATCGCTGTAAGAGATTACAATGGACCAAAGTTTGTCTCCTTGTACGCTAATAATGTTGAATTAAAACTTGGTCAGGATAATTTTGTTTCACCGGGGCTCATAACATTTAAGTTAACAGTTGAGGATCCTGGCGGAATAAGCTTAACGACAAAACCAAGGTTGCTTATTAAAGAAGATGAAAGCGAAGGATTTTACAGAGACCTTGTTATGGAGGTTTTTGAAGTCTCAAGTGATCTTAGAAAGGTAACATTTGCTGTTTCAACATATGTTGCTGTTGGATACTATTACCTATCTATTATGAATGTTGCCGATAAAAGTGGAAATCTAATGCGAGACATTGGAAGATTTCTAATTTACGTTCAGTAAATTAATGGATTTTTCTTAACTTTCCATTAACTTGTGTCGATAATTACTTATGATAGGACATTTAGTTGGAGGGATATAAGATGAAGTTTGCAAACATTTTGGTTATTTTTTGTTTTGCTCTCAGTAGTGTTATATTTTCATTCTACTACGAAGGTCTGTGGGCTGAAACTGGATACATTAAGCAGATAGGCAAACAAGGACCAGGGTTAATAGTAAAAAACGGTGGTAATATTTTGTTTTTATCAAAATTTGGAGAGCTGTATGAAATAACACCAACAGGAGCGGTGACCGCCCGAGGACAAGCTCCAGCAATAGTTAATGTAGTCGCTCCACCTGCGTATTTAGAGTTTGGCTCAAATAACAACTACGTAGTTTACGTTACTGCGCAAGCGCAAAACCAGCAAAATAAGTTCGTGATTCACAAAGTTGAGGCTAATTCTTCAGTTACGAAAGATATAGACAATGCTTCCATAGGACTTGTTGCTTATTCAGATAAAACAAATAATAAGGCTTACGCGTTTTTCGGTACGCTCTCAGGTAAGATATATAAGCTTGTTTATGACGTTAGTGGTTCACAACCCACAGAAATTACTACTGAATCAAAAGAGCGTAGTGTTGATTCACCTATCAAAATTCCTCCAATACTTACACCGGATAGGTCTAGATTATACGTTATGACTTCAAACGGTAAGTTTTATGAAATCGATGCAAGTACCTTTGCAACACTAACATTAAAAATTTCAATATCTGGAGAATTTGCCGTTCCAATGGCTATGGATGAAGCTGGTTTTGTGTACGCATTAAGTGCAAACGGAATCTTATACAAGATCGATCCTTCTGGGAGTGAAATACATGTAAAATACTTAAATTCAGCAAACAGTTGCGGACCTTTAATCGATGGAGAAGGTTTTATTTACCTGTTTGGAGATAATGGAAAAGTCGTTGTTTTGAACAACAGCTTAACGAAAGTTGCTGAAAATACTATTGGGCAGAATATAACAGCTACTCCAGCTATATTGAAAAAAGGTAATGGACTGACATACATTGTAGTTCCATCTACCGGTGGCGAATATTCTGGAAAGATTACGGTACTTTCATTTGATTCAGCTCTCGGAAGATTGGAAAAAGTTGTTGAATTTAACACAAATAGGTCTTTTCCAATGAGTGCCGCAGTTGGAGTTGCACCACTTGGTGCTGTGGGGACAGAATATTATGTCTTTGCATCTGCCGATAACAATGGTACAATTTATGCTTGGAAAACAGATGCACGCGGTCCTTACGGTATATGGGGTATGTATGGGGCAAATGCATATCGAACCAACTTTATCGATTCAGCTTCGATGCAATTTAGAACAAGGATATTCATAAACGCTGTTGAAGGATTTTACGGAAGACCTCTCTCAAGTAACATACTCGGTGATGAAACAAACTACGGTCTTTTATATGATGCAACGTTGTTGAACGCTGATAACAGTGTTGCAGGATCATTTCAAGATTACAGAACTAATGTTACAGATCCTGCACGTGTTGTTGCCGGCATCCCAGGTACTCAAAAACTTAGGGTAACCTTTAGCAAAAGAACCCAGTTAGCAGTTTTGTTAAGAGGCACATTTAAAAGCTCTGTTGTAAAGGGCGGTACTCCTCCAGCAACCGATTCACTCTTTAAGTTCAGATTCTGGAATAAATCAGGTCCTGATGCCTACGAGGGTCCATCAGAAAGCGATAATCCAGCTGTGCTAACTTACAGATTCAACGACAGAACGGTTAAAGTGTACACTGATGCGAAATACAGATACTACATTTACCATAAATATCCTTTGTCAGGTAATTTAGGTGAATCAACAGAAAGCAAAATAGGTATTTTCGATTACAATGATTACAGAAACAATCCTGCACAAGCGAAAATGATAATAAGTTCGAAAACTGATCAAGGAGGTAAGAAATTTTACGCTTATAGATGGGATATATATTCATGGAATCCTGATGTGCCTGGAGGTTACACGAAATCCACAGTTTATGATAAAGACTCTGTTTCATTACCTTTGAGCGGACCTCACTATATAGAGATTTACTATGCAGAGCTGTCTGCTACCATAACTTTACTGTTACCAGAATTTGCTTATGGAAATGTCAAAGGATACCTTTTCTTGGATGCCGCACCTAATTCTATAGCACATAAATTGCAACTAAAAACGAAAGGTGGGGTAAAAATCGTAGAAGCTAATTTGACAGGTCAGAATAACCCTGCACCGAATGTTTCAATAGTCGATGCTCTTAGTTATGTCAAGGACAATGAGTTAAATTATGTTTTCTCAAACTATGCTCTGCCTTTTGCTCAAAAAACAAGAGTAGCGACGGTAACTTTGAATCTTTACTTTCCTGAAAAAACGCGGCTATATGGAAATGATGATTCTGTGTTCAGACAGTTTTTTGAGCTGTACGGTTATTCTCAAATTCAAGGACAGCTTGTTGATCTGGACAATCTAAAAGCAAAATCGGTTTACAAGAATAATAAATTTTTATATATTCCTGGTGATTTTGATGGTGATTACGATGTTGATGCAAACGATTGGATATTGTTTTCTCCATTCCTTGGTCAAGAGGTTTCCGAAGGTAACTTGGTTTACAACATCGGACCAAGAGAAGGGTTTGTACCACCTTATCCATCTTTGAATAGCTTCAATGCAGGATTTTTAAGCGATACAACGAAGAAAGTTAACGACGATGATTTCTTTATTTTTGTCAGTATGTTTGGAATATCTGTACCCGAAAGTGAAAGAGTAAAGTGAGGTGAGTTCTTATGAGAAAGCTGTTTACTTTTATCTCCATTTTGCTTGTTTTTATTTTTGTTTCTTCGTGCGGTACTTTCAGTAATAACAACAAACCAGCGGAATCTAACTACAGAACCGAAGTTAACATAATTGATCCGTACGGAAATAAGTTGTTCATTGAAGGAAACATAAACGACAACGTGATCAAAGCAGACAAAAATGGTGTTTATATTAATGCAAAGATTGAATCACCGTCTGTGAATGTGGTTTTTTCTGAAACTTTGTCCGTTTTCAAAATCAAGGATATATTCGTGGAACCAAATAAGTCAGTTACGATAACATTGGAACGTTCAGTGGAAAAAGGGATTCAACTGTTGAGAACTTCAAATGGATATTTGAGACTGTATGTTTACGGCTACAAAAATACACCGTACGTTTCAATATGGCTGAAAAACAAACTTAGTACATTTACATACATGCGATTGAACAACAATCAAATGGTACTCGCAGGTAACTGGCTTATAGCGGTGGTGCCACCCGACAAAAATAAAATTTCTCCAGTTGGTCAAGACGAGATTGTTGAAGAGCTGAAAATACCAACTTCTACAAAACCTGAAATTAGCCGCATAGAAATAAACAATTTCAAGTGATTAAAAAGAAAACTCCCTGTTGGGGAGTTTTCTTTTTATAGTTCTTTACTGATGAAATATATTGTAAATATGATAATTACGGGAATACTCCACGATAAAAGTAAACTTTTGTCTAAGAATAATCCCATCAACGTACTCACAATGTTTCCACCAAGAGAAGTAAATGCGTACGTTGAGCCGTTAAACAGATTGGTGTAGGTACGATTTATTGAGTTTATCGCTATATTTTGTACGTACGGAAATATGGGACCAAAGAAAAAACCTGATAGACTGAAAAATACCGGGTTTTTTGTTATGACAAAAATGACTACCAAAAATAAAAGTATTAATGAATTCAATCTTACAAGGTTTTTCACTAAATTAGAAAGATTATTTACGAGAAATCTACTCAGTGTAAAGGTTAACCAAAATAGTGTGTAAGATATAAACAGGCTTATGTTAGTTTCTCTCATTGTGCTACCTGACCATGTTATTGTACCTATTTCCGCAGAAGAGTACAAGATGAGTAATATTAGA
The DNA here is from genome assembly GCA_026419195.1 of Fervidobacterium sp. Taxonomy (NCBI): domain Bacteria; kingdom Thermotogati; phylum Thermotogota; class Thermotogae; order Thermotogales; family Fervidobacteriaceae; genus Fervidobacterium; species Fervidobacterium sp. The sequence continues at coordinate 264,227 of JANZZV010000003.1, read as the reverse complement.
AACAAGGAGAAGTTTCTATCTCTAAAAGCATTTTTAATTTGTTTTAAATTAAACGGTTCTGTTGTTTTGAGTTCAGGTATTTTTCTAAACAAGAGGTAAATATACAAAAACGCAAACCCAACTGCGTAGATGTAGTAGACGTTTTTAAAATTGCTCGTTGTTTTTTCGGCTATTGTTATTATAAATGGTGCTATTATCCCTCCTAATCCATAAGCACCGTGAAAAAAACCATAATTTGCATTTTTGCTGAGAGTAAGTAAAGTAGTTCCACCTGTGAACCCAAATCCTGTTGAAAGGCCGAAAATCAAAATTCCTATTAGTGCTAATGAGTAATTAGTAGCAAACGCAACTACAAAGGTACCAACTATGGTTAGTATACTGCCTATGATAAGAGATCTCTTGAGCCCAAGTTTACTAATGTACACACCAACAAATATGTTCGATATAACTGTTCCAGAAAGTGAGAAAAATGGAAGAAGTGATGACAATGCAGTTGATATATTAAACAGCTCTCTAAAGGATTTTAAAAGCGGAGCCATGGAATTGAGTACAAGTGAATAAGAAAAGATTATGAGCATTGGTAATATGTTTTCACTCATTATCCTCATTCCTTTCTTAAGCTTTGATGCCATATTTTTCTATCTTGTAATAAAGTGTTCGAATGCTTATGTTTAACAATTCAGCAACTTTCTGCTTGTCATTTTTGCTTTTTCTGAGAGCTTCGATAATTATTTTCTTTTCGTATTCTTCTATCAATTCTCTTAAAGGTCCTATTTCAACCTCAATTTGTTCTTTGTTCTTTCTAATTTCTATTCCTTCAGACAGATGTTTTAGTTCTATTATTCTCTCTTCCGGGCTCATGTTTATCATTACTCTTCCAAGGAAATTTTCAAGTTCTCTTACGTTACCAATCCATTCCCTGTTTACAAGATATTTAACCACCTGTGGACTAATACCTTCGACCATTCTACCGTATTGCTGATTCAATTTTCTTACTATGTGTACCGCAAGCTTGGGTATGTCTTCTTTTCTGTCCTTTAAAGCAGGCAGATATATTGGAAATACGTTGAGTCTGAAGTACAAATCAGGTAAAAATTCTCCATTTTTGACCATCTTTTCAAGCTCAACGTTTGTTGCAGCTATAATCCGTACATCTACTTTTCTTATACTTCTCCCACCGACAGGTACGAATTCTTTTGTTTCTATAAATCTCAGCAACTTAGGTTGCAGTGAAAGTGGAAGTTTTCCAACTTCATCAAGAAAGAGTGTACCTCCATCCGCTTCTTCGACAAGTCCTTTCTTTCCACCTTTAATTGCGCCTGTAAATGCTCCTTCTTCGTATCCAAAAAGCTCAGATTCTAATATCGATTCCGGAATTGCAGCACAATTGACACTCACAAAAGGTTTGTTTTTTCTTGGGCTTGAGTTGTGTATTGCGTGTGCAAATAATTCTTTTCCAGTACCACTCTCGCCTCTAAGTAAAACAGTTGCTGGAGTTTGAGCTACTTTCTTTGCCTGTTCCTTGGCTATTTGTAGCAATTTACTGTCGCCTATTATATCATCAAATGTATATTGTGCTTTCATATATCTAATCATTCTTTTTACTTCTTCGAGTTCATTCGTAAGTCGCAATATCTCTGATACATCGTGTACAACGGCAACGCTACCTTTGAACTGTCCCTTTACAAAAAGAGGAGTTGCGTTAACTATAACTTCCTTTTTTGCAGGACCTACCTTGAGTCTAGCATTGTATATTGGTTGCCTTGTCCGAGCTATCAACATGTGGATACTTTCACCTTCAGCAATGTCAACAGTTGCAGGTTTACCAATAACCTCCTCTGGTGAGTAACCTGTTATCCTTGTGTAAGCCTTGTTCACTAACCGCACAATTCCATTTTCATCTGCTACGCTTATGGCATCGTTTGTCGATTCTATAATAGCTTTCAGTTGAGCTTCGATTTCCTTAAGATTGGTTATCTCCTCAGCCAATTTCCTCAAACTGGTTATATCTCTGAAAACAGCCACTGCGCCGAGTAATTTACCGTTCTCATCCCTTAGTGGAATTCTTGATGTGATAATTATGGAATTTTCGGTATGCTGAACTTGATCTATTTCTGGAATTCCAGTTTTTACAACTATGTGTAACCTTGTGTTCTTAACAACCTCTTCGACAGGTTTACCTATAATCTCGGGACTCAACCCAAGTAATTTGCAGGCGTTTTTATTAACGTATATTACTTTACCTTGACTATCCACAAGAATGATACCTTCTATAATCGAATCAAGAACAAATTTCAAAATTCTTTCCATCTGGTATCCAGCTCCAATATCTTTATTTAACTACTCACCGATTACTTTCACCACAACCCTTTTCCTTCTTTGTCCATCGAATTCAGCATAAAAGACTTCTTCCCATGGACCTAAGTCTAACTTGCCATTGGTAACGGGTAATATAACTTGATGATGTACTAATATACGTTTTAAATGCGCGTCACCGTTTGTTTCTCCGGTTAAATGATGATGGTAATTCCCTTCTGGTGCGAGTTTTTCGAGCCAATTCCATATGTCTTTGTGAAGACCTGATTCGTTATCGTTGACAATAATTCCGGCTGTTATGTGCATTGCAGATACAAGGCAAATCCCTTCTTTAATGTTACTTTTGTTAACGATTTCTTCTATCTTTGGTGTTATTAATATTAGTTCTTTTCTCTTAGAAGTGTTAAACCAAAGGTACTCTGTGTAAGACTTCATTCTTTTCACCTCCATCGACTATTTAATAATTTCTAAATCTCTCAACGTTTTATGAGTATAGTCTGTCAAAACTAATGAGCCTATCTTACACAGAAAGCTCAATAATTTATTATATCTTAAATTTTGATAATACAAAACGTTGAATACAATCAAATGGAGGGGCTTATGCGCAAAATATATCTGCTTGTGATTGGGATTTCAATATTCTTCATATGGGCTATATTATTCAATGTTAAGTTTGTCAAAGTATTAGATTTGAAAATAATGGATTTGTTTTATAACTTACGTGGTAGAATATATAAAAAAGTCGATGTAGTAGTTGTAGGTGTTGATGAATACTCATTGAGTGCCCTGGAGGTCGAAGGTGATACATGGCCTTGGAAGAGAGAGGTGTATGGCAAGTTACTTGAGAAGGTATTTGAAGATGGTGCCAAGGTTGCGGCATTTGATATTTCATTTACAGAAGCTGGGGAGGAAGATAGTGATAGTTATTTTGCAAGTACTTTGTTGATTTACGGTAATGTTATTCTCGGAACGTATTTGATAAATGAAAAGACTACTTATTTATCTTACGACAATCGATTAAGAGAAATGATTGAGAAAAACACAAGTTATTTGGATTATGCATACAAGATGACCAATTTTAGAGAATTTGGACTTCTAAATCCTTTTACTATTTATAAAATCAGGCCAGTTTATGAACCATTTGCGGTGTCCGCTTACAGTGCAAGTTACGAGATAGGTGCACTTGATGCTGATGGTATAGTTAGGAAAATACCATTGTTGGTTATAGAAGAATGGGCAAGGGAAACAGGGATATCATCTGGTGTATTGCCTCATATGAATGTTTTGACTGCAGCTGTCTACATGGGGATTAATCCCCAAAATTTACTTATCGACTTTGCCAAAAGAAAAATAATTATCGGTAATAAGAATATTAGTTTTGATAATTCCGGTTATATGCACATTTGGTTTTACGGAAAAGGAAGCGACGTTTTTCCAGAGGTTCCTTTTTATAAAGTCTTGAATGGGGAGTTTAAGAAAGGAACTTTTAAGGACAAAATAGTTCTTATTGGTTATACTGCCACAGCCAAAGGATTATACGATTTAAGGGTAACTCCATTTTCCAACAACGAGGCAGGAGTCTTTGTACATGCCAATGCTATACAAAACCTGATAAGTGAAGAATACATCAAACCAATATCACCATTTTATAATTCTATAATTTTTATATGTATAATGATTATCGTAGGAATGTTGATTTCTTTGAAAAGTCAGTTTGTAACTTCTGTTTTGTTGATGATGCCTATCATTATTCTTATCACTTCTTTCTTTTTATTTTTGCAAAGAATTTATATTGTAACATTCCATCCATTTTTTGGAACTTTAACAGTTGCTGTTGTGAAGACACTCTCAGATTTTTTAAGAGAAAGTGCGGAAAAAAGAAGGATGAAAGAATATTTGTACAGATACGTACCGGATAAGGTTGCCGAGGAAATTTTGAATAAAGGCGAGTTAAAACTTGGTGGTGAAACGAGAAACGTGGTTGTACTTTTTTCTGATATTAAAGGTTTTACATCTATGTCTGAGAAATTAACACCTGAAGAGGTTGTTTCTTTCTTGAATGTATATTTGACAAAGATGAGTGAGATTATAAGATACAAATACGAAGGGACTATAGATAAATTTATTGGTGATGCAATAATGGCTATTTTTGGTGCTCCAGTTTCTTATGAAAATGATATAGATCGCTCTTTGAAGTGTGCATTGGAGATGCGTTCAGCTCTAAAAGAATTGAATAAAGAAACGGGGTTAAATTTGGACAGTGGCATAGGTATACATTACGGGCCTGCAATCGTTGGAAACATAGGTGCTCCTTTTAGGATGGATTATACTTGCATAGGAGATACCGTTAATACTGCTTCAAGAATTGAGCATTTAACAAGAGAAGTTGATGCAGAAATAATAGTTTCTGAAGATGTAATGAAAAGAACGGATAATTTTACTTTTGAATACATAGGTAGTTTTTCTGTTAAAGGAAAGAGTAACGAGTTGAGATTGTACAAGTTGATTGGTGAAAAGGTTAAGGATAACCTATCAGAATAAATGGAGTTGAAATGGATGAACGAGAGAGGATTTATAGAGAGGAACTTAAATGGTACAAACTACAACATTAATTTTGATAAGAGAACTTTTAAAATAACTGGTAACATACCAAGGCAGGATGATATTTATGAGTTTGCTATGGAATACAGACTCCAGATAGATGAGAAGGTGTTTGACCTTCTAAATTATCTTTTAACAGCAAACAACATAGAAGAATTAAAAAATAAAGTTGAGAGCTTTTTCAAAAATAGGTATCAAAAAGTAGTCAAAGTGTCTTACAAAGAGGAAAATAACGAATTGCTTATTCAAAATGATGTGTTGAAAATTCCTATATTGAGCAAAAATTCAGGTAATCTTGGACATATGACAATAACTGGTGAATTTCTCATTAACCAAGTTCTTGGTTTTTTGGCATTTTACGATTCCTTTGTGTCAGTGATAGAGGGTTTAATATTAAGTTATAGACTTAGCCAGCTGCTTGAGAGTGCTTTAAATACCCTTTATTTAGCTCTCAACAAGAGGGCAAGGTTAACAAAACAAGAACTCTCTGGAATGGAAAGAATAGTTACAAAGTTATCTGAGCACGAAGGAATAGATATAGAGCTCGGTTTAATAGCTCTCAAGACTGCCAATGTTGGTTTGATCGGTGTTCGAGACGAGTTATTTGAAAAGATAAGGACGAAAAATATAACTTCTCAAGAATGGGAAGAGTTTTTAAAACACACAGACTATGGGTATGAGATTTTGAAACACCTCGATGTTCAAATTGATCTGTTGGATGCTTGTCTCTATCATCATGAGGTCCTTGATGGTACAGGTCCAAAGGGCTTAATTGGTGTTCAGATACCTAAGTTAGCTATGATAATTGGTATTGCAGAAAATATAGTGCTCTTGGGACATGAGTTACATGAACTTTTTGGAAAGTACCCAGATGAGTACTTAGAAATTGTAAGCGAAACAATAGAATGTGATAATAAATAAGAGGTGAGATTTTTTGAACGCGTTAAATCACTATTTTCCATATTTTTTCTTTGGTCATTTAGTAGGTGATTATGTACTTCAGAATAGTTATATAGCAGCTAAGAAGGGAAAAGACATCAGAGTTCTTTTATTACATACAGTGCTTGTATTTACAGCTCAGCTGTTAGTGATTGTTGGAAAAGGATTTGGATTGCAAGAATTTATAGTTGTTCTTCTGATGAGTTTATTGCATTTTGGCATTGATTACTTAAAATTCCTGTGCAAAACAGAATTTTGTAAAACTTGGTATTATTACGTATTCGACCAACTACTTCATCTCACAACGTTGTTTTTAGCAACGCAGTTTGTAAATGTCCAACCGTTCCTCAGTCGTACGATTGCAGTTATATTTTCAACTTCAATTTTCAATGGATATTTTCTCAGTATACTTGTTCATTTTATTTTTTCAAATGGGGTTTATAAAAGGGATTACATGGGTTATATTCTTAGAATGTTAGCCCCTTTCATTTACATTTTGAATATTTACTTTTTTGTTATCTACGCTGGGATTTGTTTTACAGTTGTTTGCTTGCGCTTTTCCAAATCCAATCTGTTGAATTATTTATTAACCGTATTTTCAACAATGATACTTATGGAGGTGATGTTATGAGAAGAAATTTATTGATGGTGTTTGTTGTATTGATGTCTGTATTTTTGTTTGCAAATCTAGATGTAAAAACAGATTCTGATAGTGTAGTTGTTGGAGGGAAGTTGCCTGTAAAAGTTTCTTTAGTTGATGAAGCTGGAAAACTTCAAACGTTTACGTTAAAAGCGAAAGTTACACTCGGTGGATTTGAAAAACCCGATGTCTTAACCAAAGGTATAAAGGTGGACGGAAAGATTGAGCTCAATTTCTTAGCTCCAAAAAAAGCTGGTGAGACGAAGATAACATTTACTGCAGAAACAGCTGATAAGAAGGTTTTCACAAAAGAATTAACTTTACGTATAACGGAAAGGGACGAAAGTGAGTTTACTGATAAACTTAAAGCAACGATAGATTCGTTTAAAGGTAGTGTAGCATACAAGAAAGAAGGAAAGCAGGTATGGGAACCGATAAAATCGAATACAACTTTACAAGAAGGAGACGAGATACTAACACTTGAAAAAGCATACGTCGTTGTCAAATTTCCAGATGGTTCTATGACAAAGATCTCGGAAAATACACAAGTACTTTTCGAAAGACTAAGACAGTCTAAGGACGGAAGAATTCTTGTATCCATTGTTATCAAAAAGGGTGGAACTTACAATGTCGTCCAAAAGATGGTAGCAGGTTCCTCGTTTGAAGTTAAAGCAGGTAGCGTAACGGCTGGAGTCAGGGGAACGAAGTTTGAGTTATCAACAATGGATGAGAAACCAGTGTTGAAGGTGTGGGAAGGACAAGTCCTTGCGTTTTTTGACGATAATTTTGTTGTGCCTGTGTATGAAGGTCAGAAGCTGGCATATGAACTCTTTAAGGGTGTTTTAGAAGATATGAGTCAACTGTTTGATAGTATCCAACTTGAACCTTTGCGTGAAACTTTGCCGAGCATTGAAGATATCCAGTTGCCTGAAATCCCGCAAACACAGATGCCCACACAAGAGCAGAAAAAGGAAGAGGGTATAGCAAAAACAGCGACAGAGTTTGCACAACCAAAGGCATATATACCACCTCTTGGTGTTGAAACTGCCATGAAAGATGGGCAACGATATATTGTGTACAGTATATCTCCTGAATTTTCGATAGGTCCTGTAACACTGGGTATTGGTTTGACAGCATATGCTACAGAAGTAGGAGGAACATTGTATTATGGATTACCTACAACAAATCCGAGTACAAACGTCATAAATATGATCACAATCAACTCTGTTGCATTGAACCTTGGAAACTTTTACTTTAGATATGGTAATATGCAACTGATGTCACTTGGAATGGGATTTTCTGTGAGGGATTATTACAGGCCATATGCGAAATCTTTCGACTTTGAACTGTCATTTGGCGCGTTTAGTTTGATGGGGCATTTGCCTTATGAATTGACTAAACTTTGGCCCTTTGAATTTACACAGTCTGATAGTGTATTTGCGACCGAATTAGAATTAAAATCGGTACTTGCGGGTATGGACCTTGGAATTGCTGCACTTTATGATTTTAATGTTAATAATAACAACGTACTGAATAGTGCAACCCCTATAAACCTTTCCACATCTGTTTATTTAAGATATCCGCTAATGGCAGGATTTTATCTTGGTTTTGAAACGAGCGCGCAATTTTTAAAGGACGGTTCGAAATTCGGTCTTGGAACTTTTGCAGGGTTGTCTGGGAGATTTTTCATATTTGATATCATCGCTGGAGCTTACGGAACTTGGAATGGCTTTAGACCTTTCCATTTTGGAAGGGTTTACACTTCACAAAAGGTTGCGAATAAATTACCAACCTTAAGTGACGAGCAGTTAACTTTTGGATTCTTAGCTGGATTTAATTTCGAGACGCAACTGGCAATGGGAAGATTTTATCTCTTGGGTAATTTTTCTGGTGATATGGATGCACTTGGTGAATTGAGAGTTGTTGTACCACAAATGGGTGCAGTTGCTGGTCTATTCGTTTATGGTTATTATTTTGACGCAACACCATTTGTAGAGGGACAATTTGCCGATTCTGATACAGTTGCTTTCTTAAGAATAACTTATCCTATAATGGAAAAGAATCTTGTAGCAGGTATAGTTTATACGTGGGACAACGTAAAGAAAACATGGATTCAAAGCGTTTATATTGGAAGTGAAATAAACTGGTAACGATGTTTTTGAGTGCAGGAAGGTGACGAAATGGAGAAAGATTATGTGGAATCTCCTACATGGTTAAGTGGATATGAATTCAAAGGAAAGCTTTATGGTCGAAAAACAAAGATTTCTGTAAGTATACAAGACAAGGTTTTTTACGTACTTGGTGGGTATTCTACCTGGCTTTTAGAGAAAATGAATAAACTTCTGAACCTAGGTATTAATGTGAATCCTGCTAACTTTCGTGACCAAGTTGTATATATAGCTGCGAAACTAAATAATAATCTTAGGTTGAATGAATTACTCAAGGATATACAAAACGAAATATGCACTATCATTAACGCAGAAGCAGCTTCCATACTCATGTACGAACAAGACCATCTGCGTTTTCTTGTGACAGTTGGGAAGGCGAGTGGTAAGATAGAAAGCATACCTGTTCCCATGGATTCTATAGCAGGAAAGATCTTCCAAGAAGGCAAAGCTCTAATTTTCAACGATTTAGAAAACAATCCCGCCCACTTCAAAGGAGTTGATAAGGCAGCAAAGTTCAAAACAAGAAATATAGTTGGTGCACCAATATGGGTTGAAGAACAAAAGATAGGTGTTATAGAAGTGCTCAACAAAGATGAAGGTTTTGTACAACAAGATGCTGAGATTGTTGATCAATTCGCAAAGTTGATTGGTAGAAAATTACTGAGTACATGGAAGTATGAGAAATTTTCTGAGAACTTCAAAAAACTTTTACTTGCAATTGCTATTGCTATAGATAAGAGAGACAAATATACACATCAACATTCAAAAAATGTTGCCATGTATTCAGTAGAAATTGGAAGAAGAATGAAACTTAATCAACAGATGCTTGAAAAATTGGAATTTTCCGCTATACTTCACGATGTCGGAAAAATAGGGATACCTGACAGTATTCTTCTTAAGCCTGGAAAACTAACGAATGAAGAGTACCAAGTTATAAAAAATCACACAGTATACGGTGCAGAGATACTTTCAGAAATTAAGTACGTAGACGAGGATATAATAAGTGGAGCCTTAGAGCATCACGAAAGGCTTGATGGAAGTGGTTATCCATATGGAAAGAAAAATGGAGAAATTTCCTTATTTGGTAGAATAATCGGTGTTGCTGATGTCTTTGATGCGCTTTCTTCGAAAAGGACTTACAAAGAGGCGTGGGATGTTTCTGATGTACTTAGCTTGATAAAATCGGATGTAGAAAAAGGAAAGTTTGATGAAAATATATACAGATGTCTGGAGGAGATGATTCAAGAGGAAAATACACAGTACTAAAATTATAAAAAACAACCGGGGATTTCAAATCCCCGGTTTTTTTGAACAAATTTTTTCAATGACTTTGTACCTTGATTATTTGTTGACTCTTGTCTTCAAAACTTTTCCAGGTTTGAATTTCGGTACCTTTCTCGATGGAATGTTAATCTTTGCTTTCGTTCTTGGATTTACACCTGTTCTTCCTTCCATTTTCTTAACTTCGAATGTTCCGAAATCAACAAGTTGAACTTTTTCGCCTTTTTCAAGAGCTTCCGCTATAACTTCAAAGAGAGTGTCTACAACAGCTTTTACATCTTTTTTCTTGAGTTGCGTTTTTTCCGCTACCGCATTAACAAGTACCTTTTTGTTCATGTAATCCCCCTCCTTTTAAAGTGGTGAAAATACACTTATATAATAGCACTTTTGATGTGTCAAAATCAAGAGTATGATAAATACAGGTTTCTACGATATTATATCACAAAGATCTTTAAAAAATCAAGCATTTTGCTTATGAAGGATATTTTTCTTGTAAAAATCGTTGATAATCGCCGCAATTTCAAATTTCATTTTGTGTTCTGTTGATATTACCAAATCAGCTTGTGAACTGTAGTATTTGTGAAAAGTATTATAGTGATTCTCAAGGCTGTTTCTGCTACCACACTTTTTGAATTTCTCAATAAATTTATCTTTTGAGCATTTTAGATAGATTATCAAAAAGTTATTCGAAGAAAAGTCTGTCGTAATACCACAACCGATTATTATTTTACCACGAGTTTTTTCAAATCTATTCAGAATTTTTCTTTCCATTTTACCTACACTTTGAAATCCATTATTTTTTACAAGATCACATATATCCTTTTTGGTTTCAATTTTAAAGATGTCTTCAATTCTTATAACATTAAAGCCAAAGTCTTCAGATAATATCTTAACTATAGTGTCCTTTCCACTACCTGGGAGTCCCACCACAAGTAGATTCAGGCTTATCCCTCCAATAGTTTTATATAAACAGTTCTTCTCCTTGGACCATCGAATTCACATAAAAATATACCTTGCCACGTGCCGAGTAATAACTTGGAATCAACAACAATAATTGAAAGATTGCTTCCAAACAAAGAGGCTTTGATATGGGCATCTGAGTTTCCTTCGGTATGTTTATATCTCTCACTGCTTGGTACTAATTTTGATGTATGATTTATTAAGTCTTCTACAACCGAAGGGTCGGCGTGTTCGTTTATAGTTATACCACAAGTTGTATGAGGTACAAAAATCACGCATAAGCCATTTTTAATACCTGATTGAGAAACAAGATTTGAAACTTTAGATGTTATATCTATAAATTCAATGCGTTTATTACTGTTAATTTCTAGTTTAAAGAGCATCTTTTACACCCCTTATCATTACTTAACACTGAATATATGTCAATCATGCTTTTCATATGGTACACCATCAGCTGCAGGTGGTCTTGATCTACCAACAAAACCCGCCACAACTATTATGGTCAAAATGAATGGTATAGTGTCAAACAGCGACTTAACATTAGATGCAACGGCAATTTGCTGTAGGCTTTGTAGTTGATTTGAAAATGCACCGAACACACCAAAAAACAAACTAGCAAGCATCGCACCGACAGGGTTCCATTTTCCTATAATCATTGCGGCTAATCCTATGAACCCTCTTCCTCCGGACATAAGTTCTTTGAATTGACCGATTTCACCGACACTTAAATACGCACCGGCTAACGAAGCGAAAACACCACTCATTATCACACCAAAGTACCTTATTGCAAAGACATTTACGCCAAGTGTGTCGGCTGCTTCTGGATTCTCTCCAACTGCCCTCATCCTCAAACCGAGTTTTGTTTTGTAAATTAGCCACCAGCCAAACACCACACAACTGAAAGCAATGTAAACAAACGGGCTTATTTCTCCTATAATTTGACCTATGAACGGAACGTTTACTAATCCTGGTATAACTACTTCATCGATCTTTCCAACGAAGTCCGTTTGACCAGGCTGACCGAAGATAGGCTCCATCAAGAATCCGGTTAAACCTTGCGATAAAAGTATAATAGATGTACCAAGCACCACCTGATTACCAGCCCACTTTATACTACCCCACGCATGTAGCAATGCAAGTAGGATTCCACTAATAATAGCCATTAGAACGCCAAACCATACGTTTCCTGTCAGATAAGTAAAGACAATAGAGGTGAAAGCTCCCATCAAAATGATCCCTTCAAGGGCTATGTTTACAACTCCTGTAATTTCACTGAAAACCCCGCCCAAAGAGGCAAAGATAAGAGGAGTAGCTGCCGTTAGTGCTATTTTGTAAAATTGTGGATTGAGGAATATTGAAAAAATGGCGCTTAAAACTCTCATGATTTCACCCTCTTCTTTGCGTAGATTGTTCTAACAATTCTATCGGCAGCAACTAAGAAAATTACAATCGCTTGTACTATTATCACAACGTATTTTGAAACACCCATAAACTGCATTTCGTTACTGCCTGTTCTCAGTGCTCCAATTAACAATGCAGCGAATATTATTCCGATTGGATTATTTTGACCAATCAATGCAATACTAATCCCGTCAAAACCCTTTCCTCCAGAGAGTTCTCCTAGAAATCTATGATGCACTCCCATCAGTTCGGTAACGCCAGCGAGTCCGGCAAGTGCACCACTGATTGCCATAGCGAGTACTACATTTCTCGCTACGCTGATACCTCCGTATTCTGCTGCATAAGGATTGAAACCAACTGCTTTGATCTCGTAACCTATTGTTGTTTTATTTAAAAACACATACATGAACACTGCTGCAGCGATCGAAATTATTATACCTGCACTCAATTCCATCGCACCAACTTTCATCAAAACAGGTAATTGAGCTGAAAGTGATATTTCAGGACTTTTTGGTGTACCTGAGCCTGTTGCAAGTGGACCTGTAACCATAAAAGATGCAATGTATGTTGTAGTCCAGTTGAGCATAATCGTTGTCACTACCTCATGTGCCCCTGTTTTTGCTTTCAAAAATCCAGCGATAGCCGCCCAACCTGCTCCTGCTGCCATACCTATCAACATTGTTAATGGTATTGCAACTGCAGGTGGAAGTCCACCAAAATTACTTGCTACACTTGCTGCCATGAGTGCACCCATCGCCATTTGTCCTTCTGCGCCTATATTAAACACACCAGCTCTGAATCCAAAACCAACAGCAAGACCGGTTAATATAAGTGGTGTTGTTTTTATAAGCGTATCTATTATAGCCTGTTGGTTTCCAAAAGCACCGTGTACAAGCTTCCCGTAAGCTTGTATGGGGTTTTTTCCAATTGCCATTATGACAAGTGCTGATATAAGTAAAGCGATAAGAACGGAAATTATTGGAACAGCAACACTTTCAAATAATTTCTTCATTTTTTACCACCTCGTAATTCTTCAAGTCTTTTCCCAGCCATCATTAATCCCACTTCTTCTACAGTAGTCTCATCAGGTTTAACTTCACCCATTATCTTACCTTCGTACATAACCAATATTCTATCACTGAGCGAGAATATTTCTTCAAGCTCCATGGATATTAATAGTATAGCAACATCGTTTTCCCTCATACGTAATATCTGCCTATGTATGAATTCAATAGCACCAACGTCAAGACCTCTGGTTGGTTGAGCTATCACCATAAACTTAGGATTAGCTTTTATTTCCCTTCCCACAACCAGCTTTTGCTGGTTTCCTCCTGAAAAATTCCCACCAAGATGATCTATTATGCGTGGTCTAACGTCAAATTCTTCCATCAATTCCATTGTGAATCTCTTAATCTCACTGTGGTTCAAGAATCCACTTTTTGAAAATGGTTTCTTGTAATGCTTACCAAGTATTGAATTATAGTATGCTGGGAAAGGTTTTATTAAGGCGTGCTTGAGTCTGTCTTCTGCAATATGAGTCATTCCCATTTCTCTGAGGATCTTTGGATGAGTATTTGTAACGTCAATTCCATCAAAATAAATGCTTCCCTTTTCTATTTTTCTCAGACCAGTGATAGCTTCTATAAGCTCTGTCTGCCCGTTACCTGCAACACCGGCTATACCAACAATTTCCCCTCTTCTAACTTGAAATGATACGCCTTTGACAGCATCAAGATGTCTGTTATCCTTTACCCAAATGTCTTTGACTTCAAATATTGTTTCTTTTGGTTTATGTGGTGTTTTGTCAAGCTTTAGTACCACATCTCTACCTACCATTGCTTTAGCTATCTCTCTTTCGTTAGTTTGCTTTGTAATTAACTCGGCTGTTACCCTTCCGCCGCGCATGACAGTAATTCTGTCACTTATTTCCATTACTTCATTGAGTTTATGGGATATAAATAAAATAGTTTTTCCCGCGTTTTGTAAGTTCCGCATAATAACAAATAATTCTTCAACTTCTTGAGGTGTAAGCACTGCAGTTGGTTCGTCAAGTATGATTATGTTTGCACCCCTGTAAAGCGTTTTTATAATTTCAACCCTTTGTTGCATACCAACTGGTATGTCTTCTATCTTTGCATCAACGTCTACATACAAACCATACTTTTCTGATAATTCTTTCACGTCTCTCTTTGCCCTTGCCAAGTCAAAATTTACACCTTTTGTTGGTTCGCTACCAAGTACCACATTCTCGGCAACAGTAAGAGTGTTCACAAGCATAAAATGTTGGTGAACCATTCCGATTCCGGCCTTTATAGCATCACGTGGTCCTACAAAAACTTTTTTCTCACCAAATATCTTAATTTCACCACTATCAGGATGGTAAAGCCCGTATAGTTGATTCATGAGAGTACTCTTGCCAGCACCGTTTTCTCCAACAATAGCGTGGATTTCCCCCTTTTCTATGCGAATCGTGACCCTATCATTTGCCAGTACACCTGGAAACCTCTTTGTAATTTCTATCATCTCTACTGCATACTTGTGTTCTTGTGATTTCTGCTGAACTTTCGAACTCACTAAAAGTCCACCTCCATATGATCATACTTAAACACATTGATTTAGACCGATACTTCCACTTTGATAGATTACTTGAAATTAAGCAATCTATCAAAATGGGGGGCCAGAGCCCCCATAGTGGAAATCTTTGAAAAGGTCTGCTTTTGACTTTATTACTTTGGAAGTTTTATTCCTTTAACTGTGAAGGCTTTCAAGGATTCTTCCGAATCAGGAATTGTTATCTTTCCTTCAATTACTAATTGTTTGAGGTAATCAAGTTCTTTCAATGCATTTGGAGCAAGTTTTTCGATCATATCTTTTGTGTATTTGAGTTCTGACATCCTTACACCTTGTTCTTTCAAACCGAGATTCTTTGTACCACCCTTGAATTGACCTGTGAATGCCCATTTAACACCATAGTATCCTGCTGTATCAATACCTTTCATTGCGCTTGTTAAAACTACTCCAGGTGCCATATAGTCCTGGTCAACATCGACACCAATTGCGTAGAAAAGGGCTTTACCTGATAGTGCGTACTTTTTAATATTTTCAAGTCCCTTGCCTGCCAATTTTTCGCTTCTTTCCTTTGCAGCTTCGATAACACCGTTACCACAAGCACCTGCTGCTGCAAAGATAATATCTACACCTTGAGAGAATTGTGAATTTGCAAGGTCTTTACCCTTCTTTGGATCGCTGAACTCGTTTGTGTAACCTTTAATTACTGTTACTTTCTTACCTTTAAGATCAGTGTAAGCTTTTATACCTGCTTCGTAACCGTATCTGAATCTTTCAACTGGAGGAATCGGAATACCACCCACGAAACCTACTTTACCTGTTTTTGTCATAGCTGCTGCGATATAACCGACTAAGAACGCTGATTCTTGTTCTTTAAACAGGAAATTTATAACGTTTGGAAGTTCTTTTTCGAATGCAATGTCGATACCTGCAAAATACACCGTTGGATATTGTTTTGCTACTTTTTCGAGTGCATCTGTCATCATGAATCCAACTGCAAATACAATTCCACCATCTTTTTCTTTCATAACTTCTTCAGCTGCTTTTGTTAAGTTTGGAATGTAATCCGACTGCTCTTGTGACATAATGACCTTTGCCTCTACTTTCAGTTCCTTCGCTGCCTTTTCGATACCTGCCCAAGTACCGTCGTTGAAAGACTTGTCACCAAGCCCTCCTGTGTCCGTTACCATAATGGCCTTAAAAGAAAAACCGAGTGTCAAAACAACTGCTAAAAGAACAACCGCCAAAAGTTTCTTCATACTTTTTCCCTCCTTCTAAGGATGTTAGGATAAAACCATATGAAACCGACTATAAGTACCAAAACTAAGGTGTATGGAATGTTGAAATTCACATATAAACTTGTAGAAGGTACACCAACTTGAATAAAAACAGTTTGATATTTAAACAGAGCCAAGACCGATGTAGCTAAAGAGCCTGCTAATGGTATGAAAGCCTCTTTCAAATTCATAGCTGTTAGAAAAAGAGCAATACTTAAAAGGATTACAGAGGATAGTGCTCCGCTAACTTTGTAAGTTGGAAGTGCTATTACCCTTTTCGTAGGTATTTTTTCTAGCTCGTTTAAAAGTTGTGTAGCTATCTTATCACTGAAATTAATTTTGACGTAATCAAAAACTTGATTTTTGAACTTGCTCGAGGAGATGGATACAATTCTTGCAAATATTTTCTTGATTGTGCCTACAATTTTTTCAACTTTTTTTTGCCTGTTGCTTTCAAAGTAAATGAAGTCTTCGATCTCTCTGGCATGATCTTTGTACTGCGTTCTAAGTTTTTTTGCAAGTTCTATACGCATTGAAAAATTTTGTGGCTCGAAGTATTCTTCAGAAACATTTGTATCGATATCGAGTTCAGAGATGAGATTTGAAAAAGATTGAATTGATTCATTTATTGTCGAGTTATATTCCTTTAGACTTCTTTGGACTTTTCCAAGCGAGTCATCAAAAATATCGTACGCTAAAGCATTGAAGAAGGGTGATTTTGAAAAAGTGTCTTTCATCACTAGATCTTCTGTGAAGAAAGATGGAATGAATAGTACAATCAGAGTAAAAACCGATAGGAGTAGGTAACTATACAACTTCTTGACAAAAAAATACAAAATCGATGATATAATCGCAATTGCAAAGGTTATACCGTAAATCATTCCATCAGTTGTTGATTGTATATTGAAAAACGATGCTATGTAAACTGTTTCGGAAGCTATAAAAAGTTTGAATGGCAGGCTTATGTTTTTAAAAGCTACATATCCTATGGCAAAAAGTACACCATAAATCAACCACCTTAACCATGCGAGGTTGATTTCTCTTGGAGTAATCATAACAAACCGGGCGGCTATCTTATCTTTTAAACCTGCTATATAAACAAACACACTTCTGAATATCGAAGCCCGTGTTCTCATGATGAGTGTTTCTGGATCATACTCGGCAGCGTTTTTCTTTGATTCAGAAACTGTATCAGAGATTATTTTTACCACCTCTGGATTAGAAAGAAGCAATCTGATCGCTTCTTTTTCTTCTCCATTGTAGATTTTTTCATATTTATAATTTCTTATCACAATATCTCTTAGTCTTTCGAGCTCCTTAGGTAAGTCTTCCATAGGAATATCTAAACCAAATATGTAAGCAACGAAGTCTTGCACAAAGTTTCCAAAAGCTTCAGAAACCCTTATCTGATACTGAGAAAAAAACTCATTGAACACTGGGGAATTTTTAACTATCTCCTCATCGAAGTATCTATTATTCAATTTTGCTTCCCAGTAAGATAAATACACCGCTCGTGCAAGTGCTTCTTCATCAGAATTGACATTGTCAAAAGGTTTGAGCGTTAATAGATAGTCTCCAGTTTTCTTGGTTGTTTCTGCCTTTTCTGTGGAACCAACAAAATATATCTTAAAAAATCGATATAGTGGTAAATCATCATAGATAGATTTTTTCACGTAAGAGCCAAACGACGATGAAGAGGTAAAATATGACTTATAAATCTTTTCAGCGGAGTTTAGATCAAGGGAAAAAACATAACTGGAAGATAAGATCAATAAAGATAGTAAAAAAATTAAAAAGATGGTACTATTTGTCCTTTCTTTTGCCACTTCTTAGCACCTTCCTTTTCAATAGTTTGGGTTTGTCTTTTCAAAATTATATGAGCACAGCAATTATATTATACCACAACAATTCAAATCAAATGTATATCTAATGTCAAGTAATGAGAAAAAAACAGAACGACTAAACATGGGTGTCAAAAACGAAATTAATTTATTTCATGTCCATCAATTTTGTTAAAAAATCAATAAAAGGGGGATTTACCCCCTTTAATTGACCTCTTTCTCCAGATTTAGACTCTTAACTTACTCTTCGATAACAATAGCAGCCGTTGGACAGCTATCTGCTGCGTCTTTTGCACAATCAAGATCTGTTTCCGGTTGCAAGACTTTTGCTTTCATATCATCTGCAAGTTTGAAAACATCTGGACACAAGTTTTCACAAACACCACAACCGATGCATGTTGCTTCGTCAACTCTTACCTTCATATCTTAGCACCTCCCCATATAAGCTCAATGCTATTATACCATATTGATTTTAATAACTCAAGATTTGTAAAAAAGCTAAGAAAAAGCCTTATTTATCTTTGTTGTAAGTTCACTTTCAAGTTTTTCGATGATCTTTTTGATTTCAGGATCAGATTTAACCTTCTCATCTATATTCTTAAGACTTGACAAGACAGTAGGATGGCTTTTTCCAAATATACTCGCTATTTTTCTTGCAGAAACTTGATAATGAACGTTTAGCAGATACATAGCTATCTGTCTTGCAAGAACTATATTCTTGTCTTTTTTGTCTGATATAATATCTTGCTTTGAACACTTGAAATATTTAGACACTAGTCCTATAACATCATCGTTGTTTAAACTATCTTCTTGAGTTAAAACATCTTTGAGTAAGACCTTTGTTGTATTTAGATCGATATCATTATACATACTTTTGTAAGCAATCAGCTTAACTATCGCACCTTTCAAAATTCTTATACTTCCCTTCAAGTTTTTGGCCACGTAATTCAGTATTTCATCAGGTATATCTGCCTTTTCATCAATTACTACCTTTTTAGCTATTTTGTACATAGCCTCAACTGATGGACTTTTTATCTGAACAACTACCCCCATTTGAAAACGTGAGATAACCCTATCCTGGAATTCTTTCAATTCTTTTGGTGATCTATCTGAGCAAACTATTATTTGCTTGCCTGATTCGTACAGTGTGTTAAATGTATGGAAAAGTTCAATTTGAACACCTTTTTTACCAGCCAAGAACTGTATATCGTCGATAACAAGTACGTCTACTTTCTTTCTGTATTTTTCTCTAAACTCTTCGACAGCATTTGATTTTAATTTTGAAATTAACTCGTTCATAAACGTTTCACTTGTTAAATAAGCAAATCTTAGATCTGGATTATTTTGTAATAAGTAATTTCCGTAAGCTTGAACAAGGTGCGTCTTTCCCATTCCAGCTTCGCTGTGTATGAAAATTGGGTTATAACTTCCAGGTCGCTTAGCTGCTTCAAGTAGTAAGTTGTAGGCAAATTGGTTGAATTCATCGACAACAAAGTTGTCAAACGTGTATCTTGGGTTTAATGGTGTTATAAGTACAGGACGTTTTCTAACAAGGGCTACGTTATCTGGAAAAGTTGATCCGTAATCTCTTTCTTCTGGAATCTGAGCATAGACAATTTCGTAAGATGAACTCGGTCCTAAGATTTCGTTTAGTACCTTTCTTAGAATTTTATCAAACTTGTTCTCTATATAACCTTTAATAAACAAATTTCCCACTTCAAATACAACGTGGGTATCTTCTATTCTTTTTATAGAAAAATCAATAAACCAATGTTCCCATTGCTGTCGGCTAACTTTCTCTTTCAGTAAGGCTAAGATTTTGTCCTTTATTTCACTCATAATAACACCTCAGAATAATGTACAAGTAGAGTGCATTCAGTATTATCTCACAAGGTGATGTTAAAAATCAAGACAAACTTTATGTTAACTCTTTAATGCTATTTTTCCGTGGAATAATGATTTGTGAACTTGTGTTACTTTTGAATTTAAGTGATAAATGTACGTTAAAAGTATCTTTGCTTAGAAACATTGTAATTTGAAAATTTCTTTAAATGAAAACTTTGGATCTTTTATTTTAAATCTATTTGCCAACTTCAAAATTCAGCATACAGGAGTATGCATATGCATGCTTAATTTTTCTTCTTTTTTCAATGTTTTGACTTTAGAGGATTGTAATATATAATTTTTCATGTGAAGACGATGATGGATGTTGCTGATTTTTGAACATTTTGTAGTTCAAAGGAGGCAAATTCGTGAGAAAGAAAATCTTTGTTTCTTTGGACTTTGAAGGTTTGGCTGGGGTAACAAGCTGGCATGATGTTGAGAAAGGAAGTGCCGATTATAAAAAGGAAGCTATGATATTGCAGCTTAAGGCACTTTTGAATGGACTGAGCAACTCAGAAATATTTCTTGTTGATTCACACGCAGCAGGTGATAATGTTCCATGGGAGATAACGAACGAATTCCCAAATTTGACAATAGTTAGTGGCGGTGTAAGAAAACACTACATGATGTATGGAATAGATAGCTCTTTCGATTATATTGTATTTTTTGGTTATCATGCTGGCGTGGGAACGCTCGAGGCGAATATGGATCATACCTATTCCAGTTCTTCAATCCACAACATATGGATAAACGACATAGAAATGAATGAAGCTTTGATTAACGCTGCATTTGGTAGTTTATTCAATGTTCCCGTTGGTTATTTAATAGGTGACGACAAGGTCGTAAATCAGACAAGACAATACCTGCCTAAGACAATTTACGTTTCAACAAAAAATTCTATAGGGCGTCATAGTGCCGTGATGAAACCTATGAAAGAGGTACTTTCTGAAATTGAAAATGGCGCAAGAAGACTACTTGAAAAAGACAAGTCAGATTTTGAGATTTTCAGTTTTAATCCTCCGATCAAGATGGTGGTTGAATTTTCAGATACACTTCGCGCTGATTTGGTAGCATCAATGCCGCTTGTGGAAAGGATTGATGGAAGGAAAGTGTGTATAATACATCAAGATTACAAAGTAATTTTTGAAGCATTACTTGCGATGACTTACATTTGTGCTGCCGCAAAGGTTTTATTGTAAAAATTTAATTTATGGACAAATGAACGGAGGTGTTTATATGCTAAGGAGCCTTGATGAAGTTGTAGAGATGGCGAGAGGTAAAAGGAAAGTAATTGCAGTTGCGGGAGCGGAAGATAAAGAAGCAATCAAAGCTGTTTACGAAGCACGTGAGCTTGGTATTTCAGCTATATTATTTGGGAAGAAAGAAATTATCGAAAAAAATTTGGAAGAATTAGGTACAGATTATCCAATTGTTGATTGCAAGAGTGAAGAAGAAACCTGTAAAGAATCAGTAAAAAGCGTTATGCAAGGTCAGGCACATATAGTTATGAAAGGTCTTGTGAAAACATCGACATTGCTAAAAGCCGTTCTTGACAAAGAGTACGGATTAAGAACTGATAGACTATTATCACACGTTGCTGTAGTTGAAGTACCTGGAATCAACAGACTGGTATTCATCACAGACGGTGGTATGGTCATAAGACCTACACTTGAACAAAAAATTCAGATTATCCAGAATGCTGTTGATGTTGCAAGAAAACTTGGTTATGAAGTGCCAAAAGTAGGTTTAATAACTGCAGTTGAAACTGTGAATCCTGATATGCCAGAAACAATGGAAGCTGCATTACTTTCAAAGATGAATGAACGTGGACAAATAAAGGGATGCAAAATTGATGGACCTCTTGGAATAGACAATGCACTAAGTGTTTACGCAGCTGAAGTAAAGGGAGTAAAAGGAGAGGTTGCAGGACATGCAGACATTTTAGTTGTTCCTGATATACACAGTGGTAACTTTCTTGGAAAATCTGCTGTGTACTTTGCCAATGGTAGAATAGCAGGAATAATTGTTGGTGCAAAAGCTCCTGTTATAGTGATTTCAAGAGCCGACACAAGCGATTCAAAATTTGTATCCATAGCTCTTGCGGTAGCATTAACATGATTAGATCTAATCGTTTACCAAGAAATGGCAGAAGAATGCTTGTTTTTTAACAAATAAACACTCTATCAGTAATTTTGAGGAAAACTTTACAGTATTTGTGGAGGTGTTTACATGAAAAAGTTAGCGGTTGTTGCCATAGGTGGAAATGCAGTTAACAGGCCAGGAGAAGAACCAACGGCTGAGAACATGCTTAGGAATCTTTCTGAAACAGCTCATTATCTTGCTTCTATGCTCGATGAATATGATATTGTAATTACGCATGGTAACGGTCCACAAGTAGGAAATTTGCTTGTCCAACAAGACCTTGCAAAGCACGTTATACCACCATTTCCTCTTGATGTGAATGATGCTCAAACACAAGGTAGTCTTGGATACATGATTGCGCTGACTCTTGAAAATGAGCTTAAAAGGCGCAATGTAAACAGATACATATCAGCAATAGTAACTCAAATCTTAGTTGATAAGAACGACCCTGCTTTTCAGAAACCATCAAAGCCTGTTGGACCATTTTATTCAAGAGAAGAAGCGGAAAAGTTATCACAAGAAAAAGGATGGATAATGAAAGAAGATGCGGGAAGGGGATGGAGAAGAGTAGTTCCTTCACCTATCCCTCTTGACATAATAGAAAAAGAAGTTATAAAGATGCTCGTTGAAAAAGATGTCATAGTAATTGCTGCTGGTGGAGGCGGAATTCCTGTGATAGAAGAAAATGGTCAAATTAAAGGGGTAGAAGCAGTTATTGATAAAGACAGAGCAAGTGCTTTACTTGCTAAGGAAATAGCCGCAGATCTTCTAATTATTTTAACAGGTGTGGAAAAAGTTTGTATAAACTATAAAAAACCAGATCAAATTGAATTGGATAAGTTGACAGTGGAAGAAGCAAGAAAATATCTGGACGAAGGTCATTTTCCAGCAGGTAGTATGGGACCTAAGATAGAAGCCGCCATTGATTTTGTCAGTGCAACCGGAAAAGAATGCATAATTACAGACATGGCGGTACTTGACAAAGCTTTGAGAGGAGAGACTGGTACAAAGATTGTAAGATAGGTTTACTAAAAAACGATGTACAGATGTCTGTACATCGTTTTTTTTTCATACAAAATTGTTAAATTTTACTATACTGAAGTATAATAGCCTCAGTTTTCCGAAATTGTAATAAATAAGCGCTTTTTTGAACATATATTAGAATAGAAAAAATTGCAAATTTCATATTAATTGTTCTACAATGTAAATAGTCTTTTTCTAAAATTAGCGGAGCGAAGTGAAGATGAATAGAGTATATAGTGGACGTCACATCCCGGTACTTTTAGATGAAGTTATTGAGAACTTAATCTGGAAGCCGGACGGGGTGTACGTAGATTGTACAGTAGGAGAAGGTGGACATACACGAGCGATAGCGGAGCGGATATCATCAAGTGGTGGTAGGGTTATTGGCATTGACGTTGACAGCGAAGTGTTGCAAATAGCGGAGCGAAATTTGGAAGCCTACCCTGAAGTTCAGCTTTTCAAATTCTCCTACGTTGAGTTGCCCGTCTTGCTGAATCTATTACAAGTCCATAAAGTTGATGGACTACTTGTTGATTTAGGAGTTTCTACCTACCAATTAAAAGCAGAAGGTAGAGGCTTTTCATTTAACGTGGATGAACCTCTTGATATGAGGATGAACCTTGAGAATACATTAACCGCCTACCAAGTTGTTAATACCTACCCGGAAGAGAAATTGGCAGATATTATATATAACTATGGAGAAGAAAATTTTGCGCGAAAGATAGCAAGTGCTATTGTTCGAAACAGACCTATACATACGACAAAACAACTTGTCGAAGTAATAAGAAAAGCCCTTCCTTACAGAGAAGTGCATAGTAGAAAAAGACACTTTGCAACAAAAACTTTCCAAGCGATACGAATAGAAGTGAATAAAGAGCTTGAAAATATTTCAAAATTTTTGGAGTTTGCTCCTGATTATTTAAATGTAGGAGGAAGGTTGGTAATAATTTCATTTCATTCTTTGGAAGACAGGCTTGTGAAGCGAGCTTTTAGAAGTGACGTGCGCCTTAAAGTACTGGGCGATTTTATTGAACCGACAGCGCAAGAAATATCGGAAAATCCGAGAGCAAGGAGTGCTAAACTGAGGGTAGCGGAGCGTATATAGATGCTTAAACTGATAGGGATAAAGTAACACTCAATATAGAAAAAATCAGACAGCGGAGCATGATATTAAACTTGATGCTAAACCTTTAAGTTTTGTCAAAAGCATTCAAAAATTCAGCGGAGCGAAGGGGGATAAGGTATGACTCTTGTAAAATCAAGGCAAAGTGAAGTTGCCATTGAAAGGGAACGTTCGAGTTTCTTGGTACTGCTAAGATATTTTTTACCAGGTTTTCTTCTCGTGTTACTTGTTTTTGCAGCGTATATGTTGAATGTTAAGGCATCGCAGGTTAGTTACGAGCTAAGTCAAATTAGAAAAAACTTGTCAAACATTCAGCAACAAAACGAGGTCTTGGACAGACAGATTACAAAATTGTTTATAGGGCGTGATGTGATAAATTGAGGATTGTCAGGTACAAAATTCTTTTCACATTGATAAGTGTTCTAGTGTTAACTTTTCTGTTCAAAGTCTGGTATAACATAGCTAACAACCAGTATGCCTTTAGCAGTAAAATTCCTGCACTACGTGGAAATATTTACGACTGCAGAGGTAGGTTACTTGCAACAAGTGAGGTTGTTTACACTGCCTATCTTGATCTAAGATATTTGAAATCAATAGCCGGGAATGCTTACAAGCGTGATCCGGATTTTATAAAGATGCTTTCAAACTTTGGAGTTTTATATAATCCAGATGATTTCGATGGAAAGTACATAATAAAGCTAGGTTCATTTCCGAAAAGAGAGGATATACAAAAAAAGATTCCAGCACAATATTTAAAGTTCATCAGCATAGAAGCTGAGGAACAGAGAATTTCCATATCTGATTCTGCTCTAAGTTTCATTGTTGGAAAAACTGAGCAAAGGTACGGACTGAGCGGTGCAGAAGCATTTTTTGACAAGGTCCTTAGACCTGTGCGCGATGGTACAGCATTAGTAAGCTATTCTGGTTTTGTAGGTAATAAAATAAAAACATTTAAAATAAAACCGGAAAATGGCAAAAACGTGACTTTAACCATTGATAGTGTACTACAAAAAACACTTTACAATCTTGCATTGCATTATCAGGAGGAAGAGAAAGCTGCCGAAGTTGGTGTACTAATAATGGAAAGCGAGACTGGCAAGATTCGCGCAGCAATTACCACCCAAACATGGCCTACCTTTTATATGGGATATTTCGAACCTGGCTCAACTATAAAACCAATTATCTTTGCTGGGGCACTTGAGCTCGGTGTTGTAAAACCGGACACAAATTACTATTGTCCTGGTTATATTAAACCAGTTGATGGAATTAATCTTACGATAAAAGATCTAAAGAAACACGAGAGCATAAACTTGCATGATGGACTGGTTCATTCTTGCAACGTTGTTTCAATATTAACTGCAAAGAAAATCATTGATACTTATGGTCAAGCAAAGTTATATGAACTTTTGACGTCTTTCGGTTTAGGTATGGCAACAGGAATCGAACTTCCTGGAGAGGTTTCTGGAAAATTGAGCACACCTGATAAATGGTACAAAGCGAACTGGGCATTTATTGCTATTGGACAATCTCTGGGAGTTACTCCTATTCAATTAATAGCTTCATTCAACTCAATTGTAAACGATGGGATTTATGTAACCCCCACTATAGATGAAAAGAAAAAAGTTGTGAATAAGAGAATTATCTCAAAAGAAACAGCGGAGTTAGTAAAGCAAATGTTATTAGATGTTGTGGAAAGAGGAACAGGTATTAACGCAAAAATAGAAAACACAAGAATCTATGGAAAGACAGGTACAGCACAAAAGAATTTCAAAAAGGATATTACAGCTTTAGTTGTTGGCCAAGTGGAACTTGATAGGAAATTTACCATTCTTGTGTGGGTTGACTCACCACAAAAAGGGAAATTAAGTGGCATTGTTGCAGCCCCGTTTTTCAAAGGTGTAGTGGAAAAATTAAAAGAGTATTATTCACAAGAATCTAAAAATGAGTTGACTGAAAAAAGTCGAGATTTTAAAGGATGGACACTTGAGCAGATTTATGAGTACAGTAAGGCAAAGAAAATAAAGCTTAATCTGTTGAACCTTGGACTTTATGTAAAAGACTATCAATTTAAAGAAACACCCGAAGGAACTACGTTAGATATAATTCTTTCGGAAAAACCTGTTTTAAATCAACAGAAGTGAAATTATAATATTTCATCAGATTGTTACATTGAATTCACCACACGTATCGTACATGATGATAAAATACCAGTGCTATAACGCCTGAGAATGCAGGTTCAACAAAGACCTTTCGGTCGCCTGCAGGAGGCACAAAAGAGAAACCTCAGTGGTGTTCTCTTTTGTCTTGCCTCGTTGAGAGGCTTTTTTCTTTTTGTATTATTAAGAGTCAACTGATATAGCTTATGAATATACGGGAGGTGAAGATGTGCTTAGAAGACCTGAAAAAGAACAACTTGTCCAGGAGTTGACGGGCGAATTCGAAAACTCATCGTTGGTTTTGTTTGCAGATTTCAAAGGTTTAACAGTCGCTCAAATGACCAAATTGAGAAGGTCGTTGAGAGAAAAGTTTGGAGCCGGCGCAAGGTTAACTGTTGTCAAAAACACGCTTTTAAAAATGGCTCTTAAAAACTCAGGCTATGATATTGAAAACCACGGTACAGCATTGTTTGGTCCAACAGCAGTTTTGTACGTTACAGAAGGTGATCCAGTAGAGGCTATAAAAATTTTCTATAACTTCGTCAAAGAAAACAAAGGAGTACCTACTTGCAAAGGTGTGTACCTTGAGAAAAAGTTCTTCCCAGGCGAACAACTGGAAGAATTGTCGAAGCTTCCATCAAGAGAACAACTCATTGCAATGGTTGTTGGCGGAATCCAAGCACCCATCCGTGGGTTGGTCAATTCTCTTGCCGGTGTGCTTAGAAGTGTTATGTACGCTCTTAACGCAATTAAGGAGAAAAAAGAGCAACAATAAGATATTGACTTTTGCTTGTGTATGAAAAATATAACTAAAAAAGTGGAGGTGTATATCATGACATTGGAAGAACTCGTAAAAGCGATCGAAAGTTTAACCGTTGCAGAACTTGCCCAACTTGTCAAAATGCTTGAAGAAAGATTTGGTGTTAGCGCAGCAGCCCCAGTCATGGCAGCTATGCCTGTAGCAGCTGCAGCAGCTCCAGCCGCAGCTGTAGAAGAAAAAGATACATTTGATGTTCTGCTCAAGAGCTTCGGTGCAAAGAAAGTGGAAGTTATTAAAGTCGTAAGAGAAATCACAGGTCTTGGTCTTAAAGAAGCAAAAGACTTGGTGGAAAAAGCAGGTGCGCCAGATGCATTCATTAAGCAAGGTGTAAAGAAAGAAGAAGCAGAGGATATCAAGAAAAAGATTACAGAAGTTGGAGGAGAAGTTGAAATAAAGTAACATATTTTTCTAAACAAAGAATATTGTGTATCAAACCCCGCATGGTACTGTACAATGCGGGGTTTTTATGGTTTAATATATAATTGGTCTATTATCAACCGTTTTTCAAGAACGGTAAATTAGGTTTATACCTATCCATTTTTTCTTTCTCAACCCCCGCAGATGTTTAATTTCCAACCGAATGTGTAATGAATGAGGAAGAGGTGATGATATGAAAACCTACCAAATTGGTAAGAGAACAAGGCATCTTTTTGGAAAAGTCAAAGAGATTGTAGAAGTCCCCGACCTTGTTGAGATTCAGCGTAAATCTTTCCAAGAACTCCTTGAAAGTGGTATATTGCGTATTCTTAAGAAGTTCAGTCCTATAACCTCAGCAAAAGTCGAAGGTAGAAGGGACAAAGGTTTTAGCCTTGAGTTTGTCAAATTCAGAGTAGGTGAACCATTGCACTCTGTTGAAGAATGTAAGCAGAGGTTGTTAACATATGTTGCTCCTTTTTACGCAACAGTTAGAGTTACTGATATTTCAACTGGTGAAATGCGTGAAGAGGAAGTTTCACTTGGCAATTATCCTGTGATGACAGAAAATCAAACGTTTGTTATTAACGGTGTTGAACGGGTAGTTGTAAGTCAACTTGTCAGAAGCCCCGGTGTTTATTTTGTTGAAGAGCCAACCAAAAATATAGGTGCAAAACCAATATATTTGGCTCACTTTTTACCCGTCCGTGGTGTTTGGCTTGAAATAATGTTGAATCTCAACGATGAAACACTTTACGCAAGAATTGATAGAAGAAAGAGATTAAACCTTTTCCTCGTTTTGAAAACCCTTGGATTTCAAAATGATATAGATATTCTGTCGCTTTTTCCAACTTACATCGATGTTGAAGACGATTATACCTTGAGGCAATCAGAAGGAATAATAATTCTTGAGAAGGTTATTTCAAAAAGTGGCGAAGTTTTAGCCGAAAAGGGGTCTGTTTTAACACCTACCTTAGTTGATATATTCAGAGAACATGGAATTGAAAAGATAAAGGTTGTTAACAAGTACGTTTTTAAAACATATGCGAAATTAAAAGAAAAGCTCAAGATACCTATGGAAGAGAATATAAGCGAATTGAGAGCTTATATGGAAATTTACAAAGAACTCAGACCCGGTGAAGTCTTTAGGTACAATGCAGCAAAATCGTATTGGCATAATCTATACTTTAACGAAGAACGTTTTGAACTTTCTGAGGTTGGACGCTACAAGATGAATAAGAAATTGACAAATGCTTATAGGAAATATCTGATGGAAATTGAGGGTAAGAATCAAAAAATTGTTGAGAACGTTGAATATGAAGAAAGCTTTAATGCTTTAACACCGATGGATATAATACTTGTTCTTAGAATGCTTCTTGAGACTGAGAAACATCCAGAAACACTTGACACAAAAGATCATCTTGCAAACAAAAGAGTTAAAACCGTTGGTGAACTAATTGCCTCTGAGTTTGAGAGGGCATTTTCAAAATCAGTTCACCAAATCCAAGAAAAATTGGCTACGTACACTAGCCTTGACAAAATCTCGATACCAAGTTTGATTAACTTAAGAAATGTAATTGCTTCGCTAAATAGTTTCTTTGCAACCAATCCATTATCACAATTCATGGATCAGGTGAACCCAATAGCGGAATTAACTCATAAAAGAAGGTTAACAGCTGTAGGACCAGGTGGGTTAAAAAGAGAAAGGGCAAGATTCGAGGTTCGCGACGTTCACCATTCACATTACGGTAGAATGTGCCCTATTGAAACTCCAGAAGGAGGTAACATAGGTCTTATAACCTCTCTGTCTGTTTATGCCACGATTGATAGATTTGGATTTTTGGTAACACCGTATAGGAAAGTTGTCGATGGAAAACTTACGGATGAAGTTGTTTACTTGGCTGCAGATGAGGAAGAAAATTACAGAATTGCGTCTGTGACAATTGCTTTTGATGAATATGGGAATATTGT
This sequence comes from Fervidobacterium sp., assembly GCA_026419195.1. Classification (NCBI taxonomy): domain Bacteria; kingdom Thermotogati; phylum Thermotogota; class Thermotogae; order Thermotogales; family Fervidobacteriaceae; genus Fervidobacterium; species Fervidobacterium sp. Next base: position 234,702 of record JANZZV010000003.1, on the reverse strand, counting down.
TCAAGAAAGGGTACCTGTTAGATATTTGGAAAAGATAGTTTATGTCCATAAAGATGAGGTTGACTTAGTCGACATTTCTCCCAAGCAAATAGTGAGTGTTACAACATCGTTAATTCCGTTTCTTGAGCATGATGATGCAAACCGTGCGCTGATGGGTTCAAATATGCAAAGGCAAGCTGTGCCACTTGTCAAACCCGAGGCTCCACTTGTGGGTACTGGTATGGAATATTATGCGGCTATATACTCTGGACATGTAGTCATTGCAAAAAATGACGGTGTAGTTAAAAAAGTAGACGGTAGAAAGATTATAGTTCACAGAACAAATGAAAATGGAGAGTTACTATATGACAAAAAGGGTAACCCAATCGTTGATGAGTACAATCTTTTGAAATATGTTAGGTCAAACCAAGATACATCGATTAACCAAAGACCAATTGTAAATGTTGGTGAGTTTGTAAAAAGAGGTACACCAATAGCCGACGGTCCTGCTACCGACAATGGTGAGCTTGCACTTGGTAAAAATGTACTTGTTGCGTTCTTACCTTGGGAAGGATATAACTTTGAGGATGCAATTCTTGTTAGTGAAGAGCTTCTTGAAGATGACACATTCACTTCTGTTCACATAGAGGTGTATGAAACAACAGCTAGGGAGACGCGTGTTGGTCCAGAAGAAATAACCGCTGAGATACCGAACGTCTCAAAGGAAAATTTAAGAAATCTTGATGAAAACGGTATCATTCGGATAGGAGCGTACGTTGGTAAACAGAAATATTTCAGTTCGCAAGATATATTGGTTGGTAAAGTCACACCAAAAGGAGAAAGCGATGCAAGTCCTGAAGAAAAAATAATGAGATCTGTCTTTGGTGAAAAAGGTAAAGATGTAAAAGACTCTTCACTCAGAGTACCTCACGGTGTCGAAGGTAGAGTTATAGGTGTACATGTTTTTCATAAAGAAGAAGTTGGTGATTTAGGTCCAGGTGTTAACACACTTGTTAGAGTTTATCTCGCTACAAGAAAACCTCTTGAGGTTGGAGATAAACTTGCAGGTAGGCATGGTAACAAAGGCGTTGTTTCAATGATTCTTCCAAAAGAAGATATGCCATTTTTACCAGATGGTACGCCTGTACAAGTTGTGTTAAGTCCTCTTGGTGTTCCATCACGTATGAACATTGGTCAGGTACTTGAGACATCACTTGGATGGCTAGCTAAGTTGACAAATAGATATTTTGCTACTCCTGTTTTTGATGGTGCAAAGGAAGATGAAATATTACCAGAACTTTACAAAGCAAGAGAGTCGTTGAAACTACACTATGGAGATGATCCAGAAAATCCGTCTGGCAAGGTTGTATTGAGGGATGGTAGGACAGGTAAAGAATTTGACTATCCAGTACTCGTAGGCTACATGTACATTATGAAACTTATTCACATAGCACGTGATAAGATTCATGCACGAGCAACTGGACCATACTCGCTTATCCATCAGCAACCACTCGGTGGTAAAGCACAATTCGGTGGTCAAAGATTTGGAGAGATGGAAGTCTGGGCACTTGAAGCGTATGGAGCTTCTTATACACTAAATGAAATGTTGACTGTTAAAAGTGACGATATTAAAGGTAGAACAGAAGTTTACAAAGCAATAATGAAAAGCAAGAATTTACCTGAACCTGGTTTGCCAGAAAGCTTCAAAGTCTTGGTACGTGAATTGAAGGGGCTTGCACTCGATGTAAGGGTATACGATGAACGTGGTAATGAAATCGATATAGAAAAACTATAGTAGTACCAAAATATAATTGGTACGGAAAGGAATACTTAAATAAGTGCCCGACGTTAAGAGGAGGGAAAATAAATGAGTTCTTCTTTCAAAAGAAAGATTGCAAGTGTAAAAGTACGAGTAGCGTCTTCTGAAGTTATAAGGAATTGGTCGAGTGGAGAAGTTAAGAAAGCGGAAACTATAAATTACCGTACCTTTAAACCTGAAAGGGAAGGACTTTTCTGTGAAAGGATATTTGGACCTGTAAAAGATTACGAATGTGCTTGTGGAAAATACAGTGGGAAAAAATACGAAGGTACGGTTTGTGAGAAATGTGGTGTAAGAGTAGAATCCAAAGATGCAAGGCGAAGACGATTTGGACATATAGAACTTGCAGCTCCTGTGACACATGTTTGGTATTTGAAAAATACTCCAAGTATAATTGCTACACTTCTTGACATGAGTGTTAAGGATATTGAGAACATAGTGTATTTTGGGAGTAGGCGAGTGAATGAGCGTGTTTTCATAGTTACGAATCCAAAAAATACCCCATTTATTAAAGGTTCAATACTTAACCAGACTGAATATGAAATTTACGCCAAAAAATGGGATTTTGAAGTATCTCCGGCGTACATTGTTAAAGAGCCGAGGGCCCCTTTAGTATCCGAGATAGATGGAGAAATACGTATAAAACATGAGAAAACTCACACAGATAGAGATTTGTATTGGATAACTGTACGTAACGTTTCAAAAGTAGAGTTAAGGGTATACACTGGTATGGTATTGAACTTTAAAGATGGAGATCAGGTTAGTCAAGGTGATGAAATTGTTTCGGAAAAGAGAGTGGATGCTATATTTGCTCCATTCGATGGAACAGTTGAAGTAGATGAACTTTCAGAGACTATAACGGTCAATCCACTTCCAACAAGTAAGAATACACCTATCACATTTTCTTTACCGTACGGTGTAAGAGCACTTGTAAAAAACGGTGAAAAAATAAAGAAAGGCCAACAGCTTACAACTGAAACAATTCTTTATAGTGTGATAGCACCTGTTTCAGGTACATTAAGATACAGCAAACAACTCAACTTAAGACCTTTAGAAAACGGACTTTACGAAGTACTAACTACAGGTAATGTATACATCGAAAATGTTCAGCAAGTGAAGCAGTACCCAGTTTTTGAAGGTGCATGGATTTATGTACAAGATGGAGAAGTGGTGAAAGAAGGGGATGTGCTCGCAGATAGATTTCTTTTTGAAGAAGAAAAGTTGACAGTTGAAGAGTACAAACTTTTCAGCCAATACTACCATGGAATGTTTATAGTTGAAGAGCAAATAGAAAATGATAAACCAATAATGGTCGTTACGGATGTAAATCCAGAAGTTACTGAGGAGACTGGAATAACCAAAGGGCAAATCATAACTCAGCAAGACTATGAAGCATATATAAGAATATACCCGGGTAAGATAGAAGCTGAAACCGGTGCAATGGCTATAAGGAAATTGCTCGAACAGATAGATTTGGAAGTACTTAGAGCAGAAATAGAAGCCGAATTGAAGAAAATACCAAAAAGCAGTGTTAAAGCTAAAAAGCTGTTAAAAAAGCTTAAGATAGTTAAAGATCTTATAGACAGTGAAACAAAACCTGAATGGATGGTTCTTGAGGCACTTCCTGTCGTTCCACCCGAAATAAGACCAATGATACAAATTGACGGTGGAAGGTTTGCAACAACTGACTTAAACGATCTGTACAGAAGAGTAATAATGAGAAACAACAGGCTCAAAAAACTTCTTGAAATGAATGCACCAGAAGTTATTGTAAGGAACGAGAAAAGAATGCTCCAGGAAGCTGTCGATAATCTCATATACAATGGAAAGATAGGAAAAGCTTACGTTGATAGGAACGGAAGACCGTTGAAATCGCTTACAGATCTTATCAGGGGTAAAAAAGGTAGATTCAGAAGGAATCTGCTTGGTAAACGTGTCGATTATTCAGGACGCGCAGTTATAGTTGTTGGTCCTCACTTGAAGATACACGAATGTGGTCTTCCAAAGAAAATGGCTCTCGAACTCTTTGAACCATTCGTTATTGCCGAACTTTCTAAGGAAGAAAACGTCGAAGCAACGCAAACAAAGGTTAAGAAATACAGAAAAGAACTCCAAAGGGAAGATCCAAAAGCTTGGGAAAAGCTTGAGAAGGTAATCCAAGGAAGAGTTGTATTATTAAATAGGGCACCAACACTCCATAGAATGTCTATCCAGGCGTTTGAACCGAAGCTGATAGAAGGAAACGCTATACAGTTACATCCATTGGTTTGTCCACCATTTAATGCAGATTTCGATGGTGACCAAATGGCTGTTCATTTGCCACTGTCACCAGCTGCACAAGCAGAAGCAAGACTGCTGATGCTTTCACGATATAACATAATCTCGCCAGCTCACGGCAAACCAATTTCAATGCCAGGAAAAGACATCGTTGCAGGAATTTACTATCTAACGATGGTGAATAAAAATTACGAGAATATTCAACCGGAAGACATAAGATGGAAATTTTCGAGTCCGGAGGAAGCTGAACTTGCTTATGAATTTGGTTATATAAAATTACACGAACCAATACTTGTTAATATAAAAGGGCAAGTGTTGAAAACAACATTTGGACGTGTTATATTCAATTCAATATTACCCGATGAACTCAGAGACTATACCAAAACATTTGGCAAAAATGGAATTAAAGATGTTGTTTACAAAACATTTAAGAACCATGGTATCGATAGGACAGCTGATCTGCTTGATAACATCAAAGATCTCGGATTTCATTATGCAACGATATCCGGACTTACGATAAGTCTCAAAGACTTTATGATTTCGCCGAAAAAGAATGAAATAATATCGGATGCACTTAAGAAAATTGATCATATTGAAAGGTTATACGATGAGGGTTTACTCAGTGATGATGAAAAATACAAAGAAACGATCAAAATATGGACGGAAGCCACGAACCTTGTTCAAGAAGAGACGTATAGGTATCTCGGAGAAAATCCGTTCAACCCAGTTTACATAATGGTTGATTCTGGAGCAAGAGGTAACAAAGACCAACTCAAGCAACTCTCGGGTATGAGGGGGCTCATGGCTGATCCTTCTGGTCGAACAATAGAAATACCTATTATTTCAAACTTCCGAGAAGGATTATCAGTGCTTGAATTTTTCATAAGTACTCACGGTGCGAGAAAAGGTTCAGCCGATACGGCCCTTAGAACAAGTTCAGCAGGATATCTTACAAGAAGACTTGTTGATGTTGTGCAAAGTGTAATCATTACAGAGCCTGATTGTGGTACCCACGAAGGGGTTCGTGCAACGTTACTCAGAAGTTCTGATAACTTTGTCGTTGAGAAGATAGAAGATTTTATATTTGGAAGGGTACTTGCAAAAGACGTTTACGAACCGGGTACAGGTAATGTGTTAATGAACCCAGAGAACGGAAAACTTTATACAAGAGATGTACTTATACTTGATGAAGATGCAAGATTTCTTTCAAAGTACAAAAAGAGGGTAAATGTTGTAGAAGAAGGTGTACTTGAGCTTGTCAGTGGTAATATTCCTGATGTATACGCTGAACTTGCTGAAGATGTTGATATTCGTGTGGAAGTTTTGCCAGCTGAGACAGAGATAGATTGGGAGGTTATTAGAAAATTAAGAGAAGCAAATGTAAAGAGTGTTAAGATAAAATTATACCCCATCGTTGGAAATGTCATAGCCGAAGAAGTGATATGGGACAAAAATAAGAAAGTGCAAATCGCTGTTGAAGAAGAGCAAGTCGATATTACATTGGCAAAGTTACTTGAGGAAAACAATATTGAGAGCGTATATGTTAGACCGGAAATATATGTTAGATCTGTGTTAACGTGTGAATCAGAAGTAGGAGTTTGTGCTAAATGTTACGGTCTTGATCTTTCCAATCACAAGATAGTTAACGTTGGTGAATCAGTAGGTATAATAGCTGCGCAATCTATTGGTGAACCAGGTACACAACTTACCATGCGTACATTCCATACTGGAGGTATTGCAACAACAGCAGATATTACCCAAGGTTTACCAAGAGTTGAGGAATTATTTGAAGCAAGGAAAAAAACGAAGGATCCAGAAGGAGTGTTTTCAAAAGTTAAGGGGACTGTAATAGACATTTCTCAAGATGAGCCAAAGAAGATATACATACAAGACGAACTCGGAAATGTCCACGAATATGAGGTTCCGTCAAGGGTAAGGGTAAACGTAATTGTTGGACAGAAAGTATTACCTGGTCAATCACTTACCAGCGGCTCTCTAAAAGTCAGAAAAATACTTGAAGAACTGGGACCCGAAGAGACAGCTACTTACCTACTGAAAGAAATAAAGAGGGTTTATGTACAACAAGGTGTCGATATTCACGATAAACACTTTGAACTCATAATTAGACAGATGCTTAACAAAGCTGAAGTAATCGATTCTGGTGATACAGACTTCTTACCGGGTGATCTTGTACCAATTAGTGTTCTCAACAAAATTAACAAGGAAATTATGGAAGGTAATGCTAAAATAGAACTGAACAGAAAAAGAGTAATAGGAAGAACCCTTGCAAAGCATATTTTAATCAAGGATGAAAGCGGAGAAATTGTGAAACTGGCTTCAGAAGGTGAGGAAATTACCGAACAACTACTTGAAAAGCTTGTAGAAAATGGTATTAAAGAAGTAGTAACTCTCAATCATGACAAAGAAAGGGAGATTTACCAAATAATGCCAAAAGAAACAGTAAAATACAAAAGAAGACTATTGAGAATTACACAGGCATCCTTAGAATACGAAGGCTGGCTTAGTGCTGCAAGTTTCCAACAAACACAACAAGTACTTACAGATGCAGCTATAAAAGGTGCGATAGATTATCTCAAAGGTTTGAAAGAAAACGTCATTGTAGGGCAGCTGATTCCCGCAGGTACAGGTTACGAGATATTCTCTGCTGTGCAGTACGAAGAAACTCCAAGGTTGGCAAAAGAGGAAAAAGAAAAACTTGCTTAATATTTGTAAGTTCAACAAAACCTACCTCCGCTTAAAAGCGGAGGTAGGTTTTTTCAAAAATCTTCATTTCGATTTTATCGACTTTGATAAAGTATAGACTTGCTCAAGTCTTTCTGCTATTTCTCCGGTGATACGAGCGATTTTTTCTATTTCCAGTTCAACTTCTTTTAATGTATTTGAGGCGTGGTCGAATTTTGAACCTATTTTAATGAACAATTCTTCTGTTTCCTTAGCAAACGGTTCTATTTTCTTTACTTCCTGGACGGTAGATTCAGCCAGCTTTCTCACCTCATCTGCAACGACGGCAAAACCTCTGCCAAATTCACCAGCCCGTGCAGCCTCTATTGAAGCATTAAGTGCAAGTAGATTTGTTTGAGACGAAATTTCACTAATTGCTTTGGCTATACCCCAGAGTTGATTAACTGTTTGAAGCGATTCTTTAAGCTCCATCCTTGAATTTTCAAAACTTTTCAGCTGGTTTGCAAAAGACTGAACGAGCTTTGACAAAAACCCTACTATTTCTTTATTACTTTTGTCAAGCTCTTCTAAGTTTTCATTTACCTTTGTCGAAACTTCTGAGTAAGTTGCGAATACTTCTTCAAGTGTTGCTTGTTGTTGTTGAAGTTCTTCTATTAGTTCCTCGTTCTTACGTGTTTGCTCTTGAAGTCTACGGTTTTCTTCTTCAACAAGCTTTTTTTCATAAAGTTTGCAATTTTCAGCTTTGTTTAGTTGGTTAAATATTACTATAGCAAATTTTTCGCATGTTTCATAGCCACAAGAACCACAGTTTAGGATATCTCTCTCGTCCTCTTTTTTCAACATTTTGTAAACTTGCTCAATATCATGCTTTGAAGGCAATCTTACTATTGATTTGAAATTGTCGTTTAAATTACGATACGTTCGTTTGTACAGCCCTGGTTTCCAATATCTATCTATTGTTCTTCTAAGCTTTTTTATATTAACTTTCTTTTTACCAAAAATACTGCGTTTCTTCCACAAATTTTGCATTCTGTTACTTCTCTCTTCTACTCGCTTTTCGACAACGTCCATATTTTCTTTCTTGGCAATTGTTGCTGTTCCACCGTTGCAACCCATTTCACAGTTTAAACAATCTAGAATTAGAGGGGCTGTAGCGTTTTCAACAGCGTCTATGTATTTTGAAAGATATCTGTAAATTATCGTTGGACCTTCTATTTTTCTAATCTTACCTTCAAGTTCCGGTGCATCTCTTAACGCAGTTTTCATAAGTCCACCAGGTGTTGAGAATTCAACAGCCCTTTCCGCTGGAGGGTTTTCAAACTCAACTTCAGGATAAGAATCAAGATTGATCTTGTTTTCTTTAATGTATTTGTATAATGATATAAATGTTACATTGTAATCCCCTAAGTTAGTTTCGAAAAATTCACGTTTCTTTGCCACACAAGGTGATATTATCGCTATTTTGTGATTTCTATAGTTTGGATAAAACTCTTTTATCATCTTTATCGTGTGAAGCATAGGACTGTCAGCTGGAGCTAAGTACTCTACTAATTCTGGATGATATATTTGGACAAAATCAACTATAGCAGGACAAGGTTGCGCTATAACTGTTTTGGGATTATTTTTTTTAATGTATTCCACGTATGATTTTACTGTTAATTCCGCTCCAAAACTAACGTCGAAAAAAGCTTTAACCCCTAAAGATCTAAGTCATCCATTGAGTTTCAGATAATTAACAAAATTTGCCGCAACCCCAGGTGCTACAATTGCTACGATTTGTTCTCCACGTTTTAAATCACTTAAAAATTTTTCAAAATCATCGATAGGAATCCTTGCATCATGTGTACATGCATTCAAACACTCACCACAACCAATACATAGCTCGGGAATAATCTTTACATGATCTCCAGAAGCATCGTTGCAGTACTTTACTGGACATACTCTAACACAAGACTGACAGTTTACACATTTTTCTGGAGCAACATCAACCAACTTTGGAAGCTGATAACAGCCATGAGTCACCCCCCAGAAGGTAAGTATTAAAGATTCTTTTGAAAGCAGTATTCAAAATATTGATATATATTAATTATATCACAAACTTTATGTTATACAAAGGTATATGCATAAATTTTTTCATCCCATTTTGTACAAACTTCCTTCTACTTTGTATTTCCCTCTAAATTGCGGTTCTTTCAACATCAGTGGACTGTCAAGATCATGGAAATCAAATACACCAGTTCCGAGTGCAAAATGTACGCTTTGGTTTACACCGAGGCTTGATTCTGCCATACAACCGATCATTAACCTTAAATTTGCCGCCTTAACTATTTCAACAATTGCAAGCGCATCGCTTATACCAGATTTCATAAGTTTTATATTGACATAATCCACAGCTTCTTCTTTTATAAGTCTCATTACATCGTATTTTGTGCGAGCACTTTCATCAGCAGCAACAGGGAATGGTGAGTTCCACCTTACGTACTTTAATCCCTCAATATCCGTCATAGCCACAGGTTGTTCGAATACGGATATATCAATACCTTCCCTGTAAATTTCTGTCACAAACTTCACAGCTTGTTTCGGTGTGTAACCAGTATTTGCATCAACTATGTATTTACAACCTTTACTAATGTTATGTATCGCAATAACAGATTGTATATCTTCTTCTAAATTCTCTCCTACTTTTATCTTTATTACTTTATATCCCTGCTCAACAATTTGTTTTGCATCTTGTAACCTTTCTTCTATAGAACCTATGCTAATTGTGTAGTCTGTTTCCAGTTCTCTTTTTGCGCCGCCAAGGATCTGATACACCGGTACACCTATCTCTTCACTGAAAGCATCGAGAACAGCATATTGGACAGCTGCTTTAATACTTGTTGCAAATTTTAAAGAGTCTGTTATATCAAATATCTTTCGATATTCTCTGACGTCCATACCTACTACCATTTCACGGACAACGTCTTCAAGAGCCATCAAAGCTTGTACCTTTTCACCATTCACTCTAAAAGAAGGAGAAGCTTCACCGTAACCAACAACACCATTTTCGAGTTCAAGTATAACTTCGATATTTTGGGTGTCGTATGATATATTGTTTGTTATGTGAAACGGCTTTACGTATTCAAATGTGTTGAGTTTGAATTTCACGGATTTGATCTTTGCCATGCTATCACCTCTAATTTTATTCAATTTTTTCGAATTTTAGAACATTTATCGTACTTTCAGTGTCAAGTACATATCCATCTTCCTGTTTTGTTATTATTTCCATTTCACCTAATTGGTTATCGTATGGATCTTGTCTCCAAGACACGTTTTTTGGAATAAAGTCATCCTGAAAATCTGTATTAGCAAACATTCTAAAGCCGTCGAGGTTAGTAAAGTAAAATAGTCTTAAGTTTTCATTATCTCTCCTGCCACCACCAAACGAGAGATCAACAGGTACCCATCCATACTTCTCTAAGTGCACAAGAGCCCAATCATGTGGAGAAGCACTGATAGGAGTGACACTCCAACCAGATTGCCATTTTGCCGGTATTCCTACCATTCTGCATAGAGTTATAAACAGAAGGGCTTGAAAACCACAATCTCCCTTGAAGACAGTAGCCACATATTCAGGTATGTTATCATACATAATATATGGTAAAACATAAGAATAATTCACGTTTAGTGTTACAAAATCATATATTCGTCTTGCTTTTGCTGTATCATCCATGTTTTTTAAATCCTCTCCATGGAATATAATATCTAACAAGTTGTACAGATATGGGGTGAATCTTATGTGTGGAGGTTTCTCAGATAAGTCTTGACTAGACGGCAAATCTGTGCAAAGTCTCTTAGTACCTATCCATTCGTAAATTTTGTAAGAAAACTCCACGTAGAATTCCTCAGTATCTTTTCCTTCCATATAAATTGTTTTCTGTCCGACATCGTTTGGTGAAATGAAAAATTCATGACTTGCTGATATAAGTTTTACATCGTGTTGTTGAAATCCTTCTTTTGGGAAAGGCAACCACACGCGAACCTTTTCACTGATCGGTTCTTTTCTTTTTATGGAAATCTTAGCTTGCACTTCATATTTTGTTGCTTTTCCACTTCTAATTATTTTTGAAATCGAGTTGTCTACTATTCTTTTGCGCTTCTTTGTTTGTCTAACGTTTTTTGTCATTTTCCGTCTATCTCTAAATTCATGGTGGTTAAAAAACAGGTTACTGTCAAAACGATTTTCGTAAAATTTAACACCGTCTACGTACATCCAGTCTAAAACGTTTTCGTAGGTTAATCTTTCAAACTCTTTTTTTGTTAAACCGCGCAGATTTTTCTTAAGTATTTCATATGCTTCCTTTTCAGTTAAACTGTAAACTTTTCGCAAGGTTTTTATTCTAAAAAGCTCAAAATGCAATTTTTTACTTAGACCGGGGGGTATTTTATATTCGAGTCTTTCTTTTATTTTGTTTTCCGCCTTTTTTAAATTTCCCCGTAAAATTTCAATTTTGATGTCTTCCGGTGTTGGATTTTCCAAAAAATCCATAATTTAATCACCTCTTAAGGAATTATGGAATAACTTACAAAACGCGGCTCCCTTAAAAAGAGCCGCTTTTGTTTGGTCAAAAGCTTTAAAGCTTATATCTTTTCACTTATTGCCTTTGCTTGAAGGAACAATCCAAGGTAATCTCTTCCTCCAGCTTTGCTATCAGTACCTGACATGTTAAATCCACCGAATGGATGCACTCCAACTAATGCACCCGTTGATTTTCTGTTGAAGTAAAGATTACCAACATGAAATTCTTCCTTTGCTCTTTCGATTCTTTTTCTGTCTTTACTGTACAATGATCCTGTTAAGCCGTACTCAGTTGCATTTGCTATTGTCATGGCGTCTTCAAAGTCTTCTGCTTTTATTATGGCAAGCACAGGTCCAAATATTTCTTCTTGAGCAATTCTTGCATTCCATGGAACATCTTTGAAAATAGTCGGTTCTATGAAGTAACCACCGAGTTCTTCTTTTCCATTTCCACCCCAAATGAGTTGGCCTTCTTTTCTCCCTATATCTATATAAGCTAAAATCTTTTCCATCGAACTCTTATTTATCACAGGTCCGAGCCAATTCTCTTTGTACCTTACGTCTCCCATTTTTATCTTAGCCATGCGTTCCAAAATTTTTTCTATGACCAAATCATATACTTCCTTTACTATCACTGCTCTGCTACCTGCACTGCACTTCTGACCTTGATATCCAAACGCGCTTACGACTATTCCTTCTGCCGCAGCATCAAGGTCTGCTGTCTCATCAACAACGACTGCATCCTTACCTCCCATTTCTAATACAGTTCTTTTTATCCAAATCTGTCCAGGCTGTGCTTTTGCAGCAAGCTCATTTATTCTTAGTCCCACATCTTTAGAACCTGTGAAGCTAATGAATCTTGTTTTTGGATGTTTAACGAGAAATTCACCTGCAAGTGCGCCACTTCCAGGTAAAAAGTTAACGACTCCATCTGGTAAACCTACTTCCTGTAAGACTTCGAAAAATTTTGCCGCAATAACTGGACTATCACTTGCTGGTTTTAGTACCACCGTATTTCCTGTAACTATGGCTGCACTTGTCATTCCAACCAATATTGCGAGTGGAAAGTTCCAAGGTGGGATAATTATACCAGCGCCAAGCGGAATATATCTGAGTTCATTCTTCTCATCGGGAATTCTAACTAACGGTTGTTCAGATGCGTAGCGTAACATTTCTCTCGCGTAGAATTCAAGAAAATCAATTGCCTCCGAAACATCTGCATCAGCTTCTAACCAATTCTTTCCTACTTCATATACAAGCCAAGCATCAAATTCAAACTTTCTTTCTCTTATTTTCTTGGCTGCTTTTAATAAATACTCAGCTCGCACATGTGCAGGTGTTTTACTCCAAAATTTAAAGGCTTCCCATGCGCTCTCAAGCGCTTTTTCAGCGAGTTCTTCGTTGGCACTGTTAACATATCCAACGATTTCGTCAAACTTGCTCGGATTTATAGATTTGATCTTTCTTTCGGTTTTGTAAGGTTTACCTGCTATAAAAATGTCGTACTCTCTACCAAATTCGGTTGAGACTTTTTGCAATGCTTCTTTCATCTTTTCTTCATTGTCAGGTCTTGAAAAGTCGGTGACCGATTCATTGGTAAAAGGTGGTATAACTGTCCAGTCAGTTACTTCGTAAGACATGTACGCTATCCCCCCCTGGTTTCGTAGTTTTTTCAATCGATCGAAAGATTTAGCTGATGTTTCAGTAAAAAATAAAGCCTAAGTGATCAGCTTACACTTAAATTATAACACTTGGGTTTCTTGAAGCAAAGCTTAGGAAATAGGGATTTAAACTATATTGAGCATTGATTTTATCTGAAAACGTTTAGAACAAAAGAAGCTTTGCTTTTTTGAGCTAAATTTCGGATATTCTTAGATAACATTAAATAACAATTAATGTGTTATAATATAAATGTAGAAAAGTTCCGGGAGGTAATCAAAAATGAAAGCGACAATACAAGATAGGGTAAATACTCTTGAAGAGGCAATAAAAAGGGTGTTATATATCCAACAACAAACACAAATTGAGATACAAGAACTTAAACAAGAGATGGAAGAATTCAAAAATGAAATGAGAGCATTTAAAGATGAAATGAAATTGTTCAAAGACGAGATGGTAGAGTACAAAAATTGGGGTAAAGGGATGATAAAAAGTCTTGAAAAAACAATTCAAGAGATGAAGAAGAAGTGGGGAGAGTTATCAAACAGGCTTGGTACACTTGTCGAAGATATATTTGCTCCGTCTATAAGTATGTGTATTCAAAAGCATTTTGGTATAAGACCAGATGTTGTTGATAAGAACAAAGAAGTGGAGAAAGAAGGAGACAATCTTGAGATAGACATTCTTGCGTTAAATAGGGAGAAGAAAAAAGCGTTTGTTGTAGAGGTGAAAGCCAAACCAGATAAGAAAGAATACATTGAGGATTTTGAAGAGAAGATAAGTAAACTTAATTACTTTTTACCAGAGCTGACAGGTTATGAGATAATACCAATATATGCAGCGGTAGACATGAAAAAAAAGACAATAGAACTTTTGACAAAGAAAAGGATATATGGATTAGTAGTGAAAGGTGATATATTAGAAATAGTGAATTTTAAAGAACTGCAGTGATTCAAAAAACCGAAAAGCTCCGAAAGGAGCTTTTCGGTTTATTTATTTTGCTGGGTATTTTCTTTTTCTTTCAGCTTTTTAACAATAAACGATGCAACATGTATACCTTTTGTACCTCTTCCGAATCCTGCGTCGACTCCATTCTCCACTGCCATATCATTGTTTATTTGTGTTCCTCCAACGATGATAAGTACTCTATCCCTTATACCTTTTTCAATTGCAAGTTCGTTAAGTCTTCTCATGTTCTTTATGTGCACATCGTTGTGTGTAATTATCATAGATGCAAGTATTGCATCAGCTCCTGTTTCTATAGCTGCATCTATAAGTTTCTCAGGTGGTACACTTGTGCCAAGGTATGTGTACTTAATACCATACTTCTCAATTCCACCATGTTTTATGTCAAGTATTTCCCTCAATCCAACCGAATGTTCGTCTTCTCCAACAGTGGCTGCAACAACTTTTATAGGTCTTTTTTCAACAAAGCTGAATAGTTCTTCTTCAGCTAATACTTCTGGTTTTTTGGGTAGTTGAAGTTCGTCAATTTTTATTTCAAATGGTACTTTTGCCTTTATTTCAACGTACGTTCCTTCGGCTGGATGAAGTACTGTCTTTGCAATTATTGTTGGTTCTTCCAAGCCGAGTTTTTCACAGACTGCAAGTGCGGCAGCTTCTGCATATTCTTCTGGTAAAGAGAATGTCATATCTATTTGAATCCAGCCATCTGAGAACCATTCTACTTCAGGTTTTACAACCTTTCTGTTTTTCATATCCTTAATTCGCTCGAGCCTTAGGTTAACATTATCAGTTTCGTCAAGCTCGTCAATGAATTGTATCTTTTCCGGATTATGAAATGTGCAACCGCCAATGAGATCACAAGGTTTTTCTATTTCAGTTGGTAAATTGTTATATCCAAAATGCTCACAAACAGGTGCCATGTAATCTGGGTCCCGCGGTACTACCGTGCCAGCCGCAAGTTCACCGTCTTTCTTTCTGGCTATTCCGTCACCAAATCTTTCAGGATAATATCCATTGTCAACGAACATACCAGCCTCAAGTGCTTCAAAGTATCCACCCATGTTTATTATTTCTTCAAGCATAAGGATGGCTCTCATTTTAAGTTCTCTTACCTTTTCTCTTATTGCTTCTTGATCTATCTTAACGTATTTTTTTATGCCATCAAGTGCCAATAGTGTATGTTTGGCCGTTTCAACTCCTCTTATAGAGTTTATATGCCAAGGTACATTTCTACCTTCATCTGGTGTTATTGTTGATTGTAAATCGGCGCTTGTAAGTCTTGAAAGCATAGCGTTAATAACGTGTACACGCGTTGCATCAAAAAGATCGGATTCAATATATCGCGTGTTCATTTGGGCTCTGAATTTATAACCTTCGAATAATTCTCTAAGTGCAACAGCATATGGCAAATCAATTCTCATTTCTGGTAGTGGAGCTATAACTGGTGGAACTGTGGAAAGCGCGATATTTTCTTTTGGCATACCTACTTTAACAGAGTACATACAATTTATACCGTGTTGAACAAGCAGCTCTGGCATGACTGTCCAAGCAAGTTTTGCTGAGGCATTTGCGTTGTGCGCACCATCTATTTGTAGCATACCAGCCCATGCCATTATTTTCTTTGCGACCGCAGCATCTACAAATGACCGAACAGGGTTAACTCCCCTGTAAAGAACGTTATATTGAGGATCCTGATGTGCTCCGTTAACTCCTTCTTCTGCGAACAGGACAGCTATCTCCGGACCTGCGACACCAGAAACGTAACTATGGAAATTTATTGGTCGACCAACTTCGTCTTCTATTAAATCTAATGCTTTACGCGTTGCCCTAACTTGTTTTCTTGTAATTGGTATACCGCCAACACCCTCCGGAGTTCCTTCTATCAAGCCGTCGAAATGTGACTGACCAAGTGTACGTATGACCATTATGTGATCTGCACCATGCCATGCTGCCATCCGCATACGTCTAACATCATCTTCAAATCTTCCAGATGCTATTTCTGACGTGATAACGACGTCAGGTTGAGGATCGATATTATTAAAATAGTGTGCAGCTGGCAATGGTATACTTTTTTTCAAAGGTTCACTTATCTGGTAATATTCGTATTTATCAATTTTGGTGCCTTCAGGTAGCTTCTTTCTCCAAGTCCAACCTCTACGCCTTGGTCTGTATTTATCCAAATCTTTTAATATTTCTTCTATATCTATCGGTTGCATTGGATCAAGTTTATCCATCATCTACTCACCCCTTTAAAAA
This sequence comes from Fervidobacterium sp., assembly GCA_026419195.1. NCBI lineage: Bacteria > Thermotogati > Thermotogota > Thermotogae > Thermotogales > Fervidobacteriaceae > Fervidobacterium > Fervidobacterium sp. The sequence goes on along the minus strand of JANZZV010000003.1, from coordinate 218,485 downwards.
TCCTATCAACTTCGTCCCAGTATTCACCATCAATCATCCTTCTGCCTGCTTCAATATAATCAATACTATGTTCTTTTGCAATTCGCCATACAATGTGACCAGCGCCTTTTCCGAGTAAACCCCTTTCAAAAATCATGTCAACAAGTTTTTTTGCTTCAAGACTATTGAATCCCATTCTCAGCAAGACGGATCGTTCGATAGATGGTGTTGTGTGTGTGCGTGCTAACTCTACAAGCGGATCGACAACTTTTTCCACAAGGTGCCAAAAGTATGCATTTAATTCTTCATCGCTCATTTTTTGAAGATGCTTTGACCTTTCCAAAAAATCATCTGGTCTCGGCTTCACAAATATACCTCCTTTGGTGTTTTAGTATGAATTTGCAAAATTTGAAAAAGCATTTAATCATTGCTGGAGACTAACTGTCTTTATCCATTCGTTAATTTCTTCTTCTGTGGCCCTTAGATCTTCTTTAAGAAATTCTATCTCCTCTTTTGTAAAATTATTCCTTGCTTCACGTTTTATAAGTTCTTTTATATAACTTTTCTTCATTTCTTCGATAGGATACTCAATGTATCTGATCTGTGATGGATGCTCAGGTATAACTATTACCTGTCCAGGTTTATCTTCTTTGATAGGATCTCCTCTTTTTATAATCATTCCCATTCTTTTCGCAAAAGTAAGCTGTGCAGACGGTAATTTACCAGCGCCTGTGTATTCAGTTTCGTTTACCACTATGGTTTGGTCTTCATCCATCTCAAGTGCAAGAGCGATGGCAGCAGTGAGCGAAGTATTTCCAGCAGGTCCACGTTGTAACCCTTCAAGTTGTGCAAGCATCTCCGTTACATAAAATACTTCTCCCTGAGTTACAAGAACATATTTATCCATATATCTGAGAGGTCTTGCCGCATTCTTGGGAACATCAGATCTGTCTGGAAATACGGCAAATGGTATACCAAATCCTGTATGGCCAGTGGTGAAGTATTTTTTGTTGAAATCGCTGTCACTTGCCATATGTAATCCTCTTAAATCAACGCTTGCACCTATTATCTTTGTCAGAGTTGCGCCAGCCTTTTTAAGTCCGCGTGCAGTCCCAGTGATGAGGCCACCACCAGCGTGTGTTACAACAACAGCATCTGGAAATCTACCGGTAAGTTCTTTCATCTGTTCAGCTATTTCATAACCAAGTGTTTCTATACCGGCAATTGCATAGGGAGAATAAAGTGATGCGTTGAAGTAACCGGTTTCTTCCAACAGCAAAAGAGTGTAATAAAAAAGCTCAGGTCCTACTGTCAATTGAACGACTTCAGCCCCGTAAGCTTCACAGGCCCTTCCTTTCTCTAATATTTCAGGTTGACCCCTCCATTGGCTATCGTAACATTCTTGAACTATAATGCATTTTAATCCCCTTTTCGCCGCTTGCGAAGCAACTGCTGCTCCATAATTACCGCTTGTTGCTGCGATTACACCCTTATATCCAAGCTTTTGAGCGTGATAAACACTGATCGCAGCCCGTCTATCTTTAAAACTTCCAGAAGGATTTACTGCTTCATCTTTGAGAAATATTCTTGCACCTTTTCCTGCAGGAGCTAGCTTTTTTATGAGCTTATTTATATTCTTGAGTTCAACAAGAGGTGTGTTACCAACACATGTCTCTGCTTGAATCTTTTTTACTTCCTCGATAGAATAACCAACTTCTCTCATCATTTTCTCATAATCAAATGCAAATCCTTTTATTATAAATTTCTCGTAGTCTATACCGACGGCTTTTCTCATTATTTCAGCACGACGTGCCATAACAGCGGTGTACGAATTGTCCTTAGTCATTTATCCTCACCACCTGTTAAAAAATCACGTAATTCCATACCAATAGTTATCAATTCTGGTACTGGTTCACCAAAATCGTGTTCGTATTTTGGATTTATTGCGACCAATTTTCCTGTGATTAGTCGTTTTGTCATGGTTTGAATGGTAACCATTTGACCAATTGCAGCACTTTCGTCCATAAGAAATCCCTTTACGCGCATCATTAACGGTACCTTTTTTGTATCCTCTGGTACCTGTGGGGCACGTTCTTGAGGAGTAAGTATCATGATCTCAATCTGTACCCAGTCACCTTTTCTTGCTTCCATGAAACACACCTCCAGCCCCCGGAATCCGGAATTAATGTCCGAAATCCGGCACGAAAAGATTAAATATTAAGAAGCAATTATTTTCTAACCATTTCATCTTATCTGACAGAGAATCGACCTTGGAACTGGTAAGTCAGCCATACATTTCAAACCAGGTTGAGCATCTATTACAATGGGGATCATATTTGTAGCTATTGCAATAGTTGCTTTTCCACCAGGAATTTCTGGCTTTATAGCAAGGTTTATGTTTATATCACCGTGGATTTCTATATAGTCTCCAGTTTCCACACCTTCAAGATGTGGGTGAATTTGCTGTGGGTGGTAGAGTTCTATAACGCATTCATCACCAATGTATGCTTTAGCAGAATGATTACAACCTGCAACCATTCCGGGTTGGACCTTTACAACCGGAGTTTCTCTATAAACATTTGATATAATAGGTTTCCTTTCCTCCTCTATTCTTGTTATCTTCCAACCAAGTGCTCTTGAAATCATCGATATACTTTGTGGAAAACCAATATGTCCGACTATAGTTCCTTTTTTCAAGCCATCTTCGAATTGTTCTAAAGTTGTTCCAACACCTTGTGTTTCCATAACTGTCTTGCCAAATGGTGAAAGGTCGTTTATTCTCTTCGCTACTATCTTGTTAATTCTTGTACATACACCTGTCAACGCTATTATGAGGGTGTCCAATACAAATCCGGGATTAACTCCTGTACCAAGGATCGTAACGCCGTATCTTTTTGCTAAGCTATCCATATACAATGATTCTTCTGGATGTGAATCAAAAGGAAAAGCCATTTCTTCAGCAATAGTGATTACATTTGCGTGGTTTTTCACAGCGTATTCTACCTGTGGTAACACATCTTTGACGAAAGAACTTGTTGCTATAACAACAAGATCGGGATTCGATTCTTCAATAACATCTATTGAATCTCTAACTCTTACACCGTAACTTCCAGTTCCCAATAAATCTCCTACGTCTTTACCAATAAACTCTGGATTTTTGTCAATTACCCCAACAAGCTTCATAAATTTGCTATCTACAATATTCTTTGCAATGCCCCTGCCCATTGCTCCAAATCCCCAAGTTACTATACGCATATTTGAAACCTCCTTTTTTTTTCCAAATTTTAGAAGTATACAAAGGTATACAACGAGATTGCTAATCGTGTTCAAAAAAATCTGCTTGTTAATATTTTACAGAATTTTACATCCATTTTTCAAATTTCCAAGTTAACAGAGTTCAAATGCTATTAATAAATGTTATCTTGTACTTATCTTATGCTCGCTTTCTCGTTTGTTTGCTTAAGTATGCTCACTTTGATAAACCATTAAAATTTCAGTCCAAGAAAAAATATAGATAGGATATTCCTTTGTAAATAAATTAAGTAAATTTCTAAATGCTTCATTAAACCATGGATTCAGAATATGATTAATATGGATGTAACAAACATTTTTCACGAATGGACCATTGAAAGTAACTTGTCTAATGGTATAATAAGCACGAAGTGTTTGACACTAAGGTGATGAAAACTCAATATTTCTATAGGGAGGTTGGAGTTATGGCATCCAAAAAAGGTCTTACAGTAACACTCATAGTTATTGCTATCATCGTTGTGGCTATCATCTGGGCAGTTGCGGCTAACAGAGGAAAAGCTAGTGCTACGACAGAAGAAGCAACAAGTACAGCAGTTGAAGAAGCAACACCAGTAGAAACAACAACAGAAGAAGTTACAACGCAAGAAACGACAACAGAAGAAACCACTCCAGCAACAACAGAACAAGCAACACCTGTGGAAACAACAATGGAAGGGACACCAACTCAAGAAGCAACTCCAAACCAGTAATCTTTAAAAGGGTAGGTAAATATAAATGGGCATCGTCTACGATGCCCGTTTTTTATTTATTCATCGAACCTTGAGTATATGTAATTAACGTTTCTTAAGTAAAAATCAGGCTTGAAAAGCTCGTTAATTTTGTTACCTAAGTATTTTATTATAAGTTCATCACTTTCCAAAGATTTTTTAAAACTTTCACCACTTTCCCAACACTTTAACGCATGTTTTTGAACAATGTTGTAAGCTTGTTCGCGACTCATCCCGGCATCAATTAAGGCTAATAAAACTCTTTGTGAATATACTAAACCTTTTGTCAAGTTCATATTTTCAATCACTTTTTCTTCAAATATCCTAAGGTTTCTAATTAGGTATTCTGTTTTTTCTATCATATAGTAAATAGTCATTGTAGCATCTGGAAGGATATATCTTTCCGTGCAAGAATGCGATATGTCTCTCTCATGCCAAAGTGCCATATTCTCAAAACCTACTTGAGCGTAACTTCTCATTAGCCTTGCCATTCCTGATAGCCTTTCACAAAGTATTGGATTTTTCTTATGAGGCATTGCTGATGAACCTCTCTGACCTTCTTTAAATGGTTCCATCGCTTCCAACACTTCTGTTTTTTGAAGATGTCTTATTTCTATTGCTATACGTTCTATTAAACCCGCTACAAGTGCAAATGTTGAAAGCATATGGGCTATATAGTCTCTTGAAATAACTTGAGTAGCCACGGGTGTTGGTTTTAACCCTAGTTTTTTCAGAGCTATTTCTTCAATCTCCGGATCTATATTTGCATAATTTCCAACCGCACCACTTAGTTTACCAACAGCTATTTCTTTGCGCACAGCTTTTATTCTATCAATATCTCTTAGAAGTTCTGCATACCATGACAAGAATTTTAAACCAAATGAAGTGGGTTCGGCGTGAACTCCGTGAGTTCTGCCTATTGTTGGTAACTCTTTGTATTTTAAGGCATTTTCGTATAAAGTGTCTTTTAGTCTTTCGGCAGCATTGGTTATAATGTCTAAGCATCTGGTAAGTGCAAGAGAGTTTGCTGTATCAACTACATCAGAAGAAGTTAAACCATAATGAAAAAATCTTGCTTCATCTTTCATATTTTTGGTTACAGATTTTATAAAAGCAATTACGTCGTGGTCAACGGATTTCTCTATTTCAAGTATATCATCAACATCTATAACTGCCTTTTCCTTAATACTTTGTGTGGTTCCACGGGGAGCAATTCCTTTTTCTTCGTATGCTTCAACAACAGCCAATTCAACCTCGAGCCATCTTTCATATTGAGCTTTCAGTGTCCAAATGCTTTTCAAAGGTTCTAACGCGTATCTTTCTACCACAGTCTCATCCCCCACTTCAAGTGTTAGTCATTTTCAGTTACGTGCTCAACAATTAAATTGTATCCACCGTTTTTCTTACCGCGGAGTGCTACTAATTTGGCAGGTTTATTAATATTTCCGTGAAAGAATACCATTTTTTGAGTGATTAACCTTTGTTGTGAAAGCTTTTCTAAAAGGTAAACAAGTATCTTTGGTGACGATACAAACACGAAAGTCCCTTTGTTTCTTAGCAAATAAAATGCAGCTCTTACAAAATGATCGATTGTTCCAAAATCCGCACTTCTAGATATTTTTCTTATCTCATCAGAACTATGTTTACCTATATGAAAAGGAAGATTTGAAACAACCATATCGTAACTTTCACTCTTAAAATACTTTCTCACTTCTTTTATATCGAGATTGTAGAAATTTACTTTTTCTTGAAGTTTGTTGAGTTCAATACCTTTGACAGCAAGTTCAAAAAGTTTACTTTGTAATTCAATTCCATCAACAGTAAGATTATACAATTTAGCAATGGAAAACGCAACTATTCCAGTACCACTGCCAAGCTCGATTACTCTTTTTACATCTGCTGTAGGTTTTGAACACCAGACTAAAAAAGCCGACGCATGCGTCGGCTTATGTGATTTTATGTCAACGGTTAGTATATCTTTTATTATACTGCTTGAAAAATTGTTTGGATTTTTTCTCATTCACTATCCTCCTACAAAATCAACTAAGGATTTTTGAATGGCCATTGCTGCGGATTTAAGTGCTGCTTGAAGGACTGATTGCTGCATTGATAAATCAGTTAAGATTTTTGTCAGGTCAGCATCTTGTTCTTTTGAGAGATATTCGGTGTTAAAGAGTTTTAAGTCATCTATTCTTGATGACACCATCTCTGCCATTCTTGAAGTTGAGCCAACGCTTGCGAAGTGTTCCATTACAGATTTTTCAAGTACACCAATCTCTTTGAGTGATATCTCAGAAAGTTTTTGCTCATTACCTTCATTTAAGGCTTGAATTGCATCATCGATAGTCGAAAAAACGGTCTTTCCATTACTCAATGTGAATACGTCGTACACTGTTACACCGTAAGTTATGCTGTATCCAAGTACATTTGCCCTTCTTCTAACATTTGCCTCGATGGGTGTTGATATATTTCCATTTTCATCTACGGGTCTTAATTCTGATCTTGCGCCACCAAAGATAAATTCATCTCCTACCCTCGTGTTTGCCACTTCTATTAGGTGTTCTTTCAAAGCTTTCAACTCAGCAGCGATAGCGTTTCTCTCATCTGCTGTATTTGTTCCATTTGCACCTCTTACCATTAGTTCGCGTACTCTGTGGTAAAGCTCAGATAATTCCTGCAAAGTTGTGTCGTAAGATTGAACAAAATTGTTTATATGATCAACGTTCCTTTTAAATTGTTCAAGTTCCCTCAAACGGCTTGATATGTTCGAAGCACGCGTTGCGATAACTGCATCATCGCTTGGATATTGAACTTCCTTACCTGACGATAGCTTATCGTGCATACGAGCAATTCTGTATAAACTTTGTTGTATATTAAACAAAGACCGTTCATTTATCATGTTATTTGTTATACGCATAATCATCCCTCCATTGTTGTTCCTACTATCTTCCGACTAATCCGAGTCTGTCTATAACTCTTGATATCATATCATCTACTGCTGTCATGACACGAGCAGCTGCATTGAATGCTTGTTGGTATTTAATCATATTTGCCATTTCTTCATCGAGTGATACCCCTTTGACTCGTTCTCTTTCACCATCTATTTCTTTTTTCATTAGATCTGTATTACTCTTTATTTTCATTGCTGTCTCACTCTCGACACCAAGCTCTGCAACGATGCTACCGAGATATTCGTTAAAAGATTCCAAACCATCGTTGAGTAATTTCTTATTTCTTAGTGCTGAAAGTAGTTCAACAATTTTTGTATTTGCACGTCCTGATGGTTTGAATACTTTTGCATCCCAGTTTGGATTTTCTTCCGTATAACCAATATCTACAGCTAAGGTCTCCGGGTTACTTTTAATTGTTGAGTTTACTGCCAATTTTTCTACAAATCTGTAAGGATCTTTTGGAAGTTGTCGGTCGATAAACAATGCGTCTGCTTTTATATACCTAATTCTTTGATCTTCTGGTTTTTCAAACGGATTGATAAAAACAAAACCTTCATCCCAGTCGTTTGCAGAAATTCCGTCCGGATCAATAAAGCCAAGTGCTGTCCACAATGCCTCTGGGCCTTGTACAACTTTTTTTAACTCAAATCCCAAGGATCTTGAACCCCTCAACACGAACTTACTGTGTGGTGTAACTTCTGCTATTATTCCAGTATTCGTTTCGTTTATTTTATCAGCAAGGTCTCTGATAGTCATCTTTGTTGGATCTATGCGAATCTCCGTTGCGCCTATTCTTATAGAAAACGCTTGTGCACGGTTTAGAATATTCTCAAGTGTCTCTTTCCCCGTGTCCAATGCTTTGTAAGTTTCTATGTGTAAGTTTGCTTGTGTAAATAACCCACCAGAGTCGCTAATTTTCAGCCTCTTTATGTCAAATTCATTTGCTTTGGTTGGTATTATTAGCAACTTATCATCGTGTACATACGCTACTATGTGTGAACCAAAGTGAGTGTTAAGTTGATTTGCTAAATCCTCCAAGGTTGTTGTGTTTGTTATGATTATATTCTCTTCAGTACCATTAATCGCTATTTTGTACTGACCTGGTTTTATTTTAAAATCTCTTCTATCCATCGCAAATACGTCAACATTTTTTGTTGCAAAACCCATTGTATTGAACATATTTCCATTAAAATCCAATGCTAATGTATTTCTAAGATTTTGAGACGATTCAAAATACAGTCTGTAACCACCATCACCATGTGCACTTACCTTTAAATCAAACCATCTGTCTGTGATATTGTTTAGCGTATTTTGGAAGTCTTCTACATCATCGTAAGGATTAACACGTGCTGAGAAAATCTTGTTGATTCCATTGAAAAATACTATAGCACCCTTCTCGATAAAGGGTTTTGTAGTAATATCTGAAATATTAAACCTATCACTCATACCAGATATAAAGTTAATAGGTCCGTTTTCTACTCGTTTTGCACCCGCAAGCCTGTAAAGAACAGAATCCTTTATCCTTTCAGCTTCTATGTCGTTGAAAAATTTCAGACCTGTGACACTACCATCGCCGTTAAAGCCGTCTTGGTGTATTAGGTTGAATTCGTCTGTGAGAGAAAGTGCAAATTCAT